>JALSKH010000243.1 GCA_026988975.1 Campylobacteraceae bacterium | reverse complement strand
ATAGGAATTTAGAGTTATAGGATCAATAGAGGTAATAGATGAAAAACTTTTATTTTTGTTTGTTGCCATATTTTGTACTCCTACTTTCTATAACTATAGATTAATTCTAAATTAATTGTACCATAAATTTTTTATTTTTAATCTAAAACATACCCCATTTGTTTCAAAAGTTCCCTGTTTTGGCTCCATCCGGGCTTAACTGTGACAAAAAGTTTCAAAAAAACTTGCTTTTTTAGAATTTTTTCTATCTTTTCTCTTGCATTTCTTCCTATTCTTTTCACTGTTTGTCCATTTTTTCCGATTATTATGCCTTTTTGGCTCTTTTTCTCTACTATTATATTTGCTTCTATTCGCTCTATCTCGCTCTCTTCGTCAACACTCTCAATAACTACATCGGCAAAATATGGGATCTCTTCACTTGTGTTTTCAAAGATAGATTCTCTTATATACTCTTTATATATATCTCTCATATTTTCCGTTGTCAAAATCTCAGGGTCATAGAGATATGGGTGAGTTGGAATGTATTTTGAAATCTCTTCAAGTATATAATCCTGAGTAACTCCTTTTTTGATGGAGACTGGCACAAGAGAGAGGAATTTATCTTGGTATTTGCTAAATTCCATTATCTTTTTCAGGACTTTGTCATTTTTTACTTGGTCTGTTTTTGTTAAAAGAACGATATGTGGAGTGCTTTTGCTGTTTTTTTCTAAAAAATCAAGATAATAATCAATCTTGTCTGTAACAGGAGATAAAAACAGAATCAAATCGCAATCACCCATAGCCTTTAGGGCTTCTTCAAGCATAAATTGATTTAAAAGTCTCTCTTGCTCATGAATCCCTGGAGTATCTATAAATATAATTTGTGTTTTTTTATGAAGTGCGATTATCTTTGATCTTCTTCTTGTGGCATTTGCCTTGTGCGAAACCATAGCAATTTTTTCGCCAACCAACCAATTAAGCAAAGAGCTTTTACCAGCATTTGGTCTGCCTACAACAGCTACAAAACCTGATTTGGTATCTTTAATCATCAAAGTATATACCTGCTACTGTCATCATCTTCTACGATAGAATCAAGCTTTTCGTGTACCAACTCTTTGGTGACTATGATCTTTTCACCTGCGTGTTCATCTGCACTAAAGCTGATGTCTTCAAGGACTTTTTCTATGACTGTATGGAGTCTTCTTGCGCCGATATCTTCAGTTTTTTCATTTGTTAGTTGTGATATTTTTGCGATTGCTCTGACCGCATCATCATCAAATGAGAGATCCACGCTTTCAGTTTTTAGAAGTTGGATATACTGTTTTAGTAAAGAGTTCTTAGGTTGAGTCAAAATCTTGTACAAAATCTCTTCGCTAAGTGAGCTTAGTTCAACTCTTAAAGGAAATCTACCTTGAAGTTCAGGTATGAGATCACTTGGTTTGCTCAAATGAAATGCTCCTGCAGATATAAAAAGTATATGGTCAGTCTTAATCACTCCATATTTTGTATTTACATCGCTTCCCTCTACGATAGGAAGAAGGTCTCTTTGTACACCCTCTTTGCTTGGATCGCTTCTGTTTGATGAGTGTGAACTGACAGCAACTTTGTCTATCTCGTCGATGAAGATAATACCACCATTTTCAGCTCTTTTCTTCGCATCAATCTTTATAGCTTCAAAATCTAGCAGTTTTTCACTGGCTTCATTTTTTAGTGCCTCTTTTGCCTCTTTGACTTTTAGAGTCTTTTTGATATTTTTTTGATTTGAGCCTAGTATTTTTATAAATGACTCTTGTACTTTTATAACTTCAGGAGGCAATGAAGAGTCCGAGATATCTCCACTGCTACCTGATACTTCTATCTCTATCTCTAAGTCATCAAGTTCGCCATCTCTAAACTTTTGTCTCATCTTTCCATAGCTTCTTTGATAGTCACTCTTTTTCTCTTCGCTAGCACCCTTTGGCAGAGGTGGAAGTATCTTCTCTATGATTTGCTTCTCTACATGTAGAGCTATCTGATCTGCATTTTTCTCTTTATGTTCAGCTCTGACTAGATTGACTGAAGCCATCATGAGGTCTCGAACCATGGACTCTACATCTCTTCCAACAAAACCAACTTCTGTATATTTACTGGCTTCAACCTTGACAAATGGCAAATTCATCATTCTTGCCATTCTTCTAGCTATCTCAGTCTTTCCAACACCAGTTGAGCCTATCATAAGAATATTTTTTGGCATCACCTCTTCTTGCATCTCCGGTGTCAGTTGCATTCTTCTGTATCTGTTTCTAAGTGCAACTGCTATGGATTTTTTAGCTTCTAGCTGTCCTATTATATACTCATCGAGATAACTAACTATCTCTTTTGGAGTTAAATTCATCTATTTTGTTTCCTCTAAGGTAAAAATTTTTATATTATTGTTTGTATATATGCAAAGTTCACTTGCTATCTGTAAACTCTCTCTTACTAGTTTCTCTTCATCTAAATCAGAGTATCTGTCTAGCGCTCTAGCAGCCGATATAGCAAAATTACCGCCACTTCCTATGGCAGCTATCTTTTCATCTTCAGGCTCAACTACATCGCCGTTTCCACTTAGTATATAGATATGTTTTGTATCGAGCACTATCATCATGGCTTCCAATCTGCGAAGCATCTTGTCTTTTCTCCACTCTTTTGAAAACTCTATGACGGATTTGTATAGATCGCCTTTTTTTTGTCCTAAAATTCCCTCAAACATATCAAAAAGATTAAATGCGTCAGCTGTGCTTCCGGCAAATCCGGCTAAAATTTTCCCGTTATATAGTTTTCTTATCTTTGTAGCATTATTTTTTAATACGCTATTGCCAAAAGTGACTTGTCCGTCACCGCCTATGACGGCTCTATCTTTGCCTTTGCAAGCAAGTATGGTAGTTGCTTCAAACACTTCTACTCTCCAACTATCTCAACAGTTAGTTTCGCATGGATACCGTGACCTAGCTTCACGGATATATCAAATTCTCCTGTCATTTTTATGGCCTTATCTATCTCTATAGTTTTTTTGTCTATATCAATATCAAATTGTGTTTTTAACTCACTTGAAATTTCATCTTTTGTAACTGCACCAAAAAGACTGCCATTTGCTCCGAGTTTTCTTTTGATGGTTAGTTTGATATCAGAAAGCCTTTTCTCTACCTCAAGCAATCTTTGCTTTTCATCAGCCTCTTGTTGTGCTTTTCTTTTTTGCTCAGCTTCATACTTTTTTAGAACTTCGTTGGTAGCATGGAGTGCAAAACCTTTGCCAATCAAAAAATTTCTGCCATATCCATCTTTTACATCTTTTATTTCGCCTTTTTTCCCTAAAGATTTTACATCTTTTATCAATAAAACTTTCATTTTTATCTCCTAAATATTTTTTGGTAACTTTGCTCTTCTACTCATTTTTCCAGTATATGTAACTATGCCTTGACTCAAATGAGCAATATTTTCAAAGCCCATTCTTCTAAGTATCATCAGTACTTGTCCCGTTCTGTTTCCTGTTCGACAATACAAGAAGATATTTTTATCTTTTATCTTCTGTAACTCTTCTATATACTTATGAAAAAGAGTGGTTGGATAGAGCAGGTCTGTACCATCTATGCTCAAATCACTATACTCATAAATCTCACGAATGTCGATCAGTTTAAAATCAAACTTTTTCTCTTCTCTGGCTTTCAAAAGCTCTTGAAGCTCCTTGTCGCTTGTTTCGCCTTTTGTAAATATTTTTTGCATTTTTATCAAGCATCGCCATAGAATTTTTTATTTTTCCCGCTAATTATAAATCTTAGAGCATTTAACTTGATAAAGCCTTCAGCATCTTTTTGATTGTATACTTCATCCTCTTCAAAAGTACAAAATTCTGCATTAAAGAGGTTGTTTTTGGCTGAATCTCTACCTATGACCATCACATTTCCTTTGTAAAGCTCTAGTTTTACAGTGCCGTTTACATTCTCTTGAGACTTATCTATCGCAGCTTGCATCATCTCTCTCTCAGGTGAAAACCAGAAGCCGTTATAGATGGTTTTGGCGTATCTTGGCATCAATTCATCTTTGAAGTGTGCCGCTTCTCTATCAAGTGCTATGCTCTCTATCGCTCGGTGAGCTTTTAACATGATAGTTCCACCTGGAGTCTCGTAGCATCCTCTGCTTTTCATTCCAACGAAACGATTTTCAACTATGTCGATTCTGCCTATGCCATTTCTTCCGCCTATCTCATTTAGGGATTCTAGCATTTTTGCAGGAGATAATCTTACCCCATTTAGTACAACAGGATCGCCTTTCTCATACTCTAATTCGATAGTTTCAACTCTATCTGGAGCTTCTTGCGGACTTTTTGTCCATCTCCACATGCTCTCCTCTGGTTTTGCATTTGGATCTTCGAGTACTAAACCTTCATATGATATATGAAGTAGATTTGCATCCATAGAGTAGGGCGATTTTTCACCTCTTTTTTCTATGTTTATATGGTGTTTTTTAGCGTATGCCATCAACTTTTCACGAGAGTTCAAATCCCACTCTCTCCACGGCGCTATGATAGTCAGATCAGAATTTATGCCCAAATATCCAAGCTCAAATCTTACCTGGTCATTTCCCTTGCCAGTAGCTCCGTGACTCACAGAGTCTGCACCCGTTAGAGCTGCTATCTCAGCTTGTCTCTTTGCTATAAGAGGACGAGCGATGGAAGTGCCTAAAAGGTACTCTCCTTCATATATGGCGTTTGCTCTAAACATTGGAAAAACAAAATCTCTAACAAACTCCTCTTTTAGATCTTCGATAAAAATATTTTCTGGTTTAATTCCAAGTTCAAGTGCTTTTTTTCTAGCAGGTTCTAACTCCTCTCCTTGACCGACATCAGCTGTAAAAGTAACTACTTCACAGTCAAATTCATCTTGAAGCCATTTTAAAATAATACTTGTATCTAGCCCGCCTGAATATGCTAGGACTACTTTTTTGATATTTCGTTTGATGATGTATCCTTTTTCATAAAAAATATCCATATTCTATCTAAAAATAGTTTAATGGTTTATAATTCCACTCTTAAAGATGGTGCAAAAACCGTTCCAAGAAGTTTAATTTAAAATTTTTTTGCTACAATTGCTCATCAGTTTTGAAGAAAACTAATGAGCAATTAAAGTTATGAGGAGTCGGTTTGAGAATAGATAAATTTTTAAATTGTGTAAATATCACAAAAAGAAGAGCCATTTCGGAAGATATGTGTAAGAGTGGTGTTGTGAGTATAAACGATACTATCGTAAAGCCTGCAAAAGATGTGAAGGTGGGAGATATCATCACTATAAAATATCTTAAAAAAACTTCCCAATACGAAGTTTTAGAGATTCCACAAACAAAAACGATACCAAAAACAGAAAAATCAAGATATATCAAGGAGTCAACTATAAAGAAACCTAACTAAAAAAGATTGATTTTAAAGTTTCATAATGAAACACCATAAGCTAAATTTTCATCAAATTTAGTTTTGTTCTTTAATAACACAAATATTGTTCTT
>JALSKH010000242.1 GCA_026988975.1 Campylobacteraceae bacterium | reverse complement strand
TAAACCAAAATCCTACTTAGATGTTGAAATAGAACTAAATAAATTTATAATCAAAAACTACCCACAATGGAAGTGCGAAGATATAAGTTGACAAACAAGATTTGTCTGAAAAATCTCACATGTAGAGCTTAAACTTTTCATCCAAAAGCTTTTGTGCTTCTAGGTATTTTGGTGTATCTTTGCAAGTTTCACTTTCTATCAGAGGTCTGTACTTTTCAAAAGTTGCCCAGACTGTTTTGGCTCCTTTTTCTTTTCCGAATAGCTTTAGAGCTATGGCAGTGGAGCCGTTTATCAAGCCTTTTAGTATCTTGCTTTCGTTGAGCGTTTTTTCATCTTTTTTTAACTCTCTCCACCTAACTTCTAGCACTTCATGTCCCTCTACAAACTGGTCATCTGCGACTGCTTCTAAAAATTTGTCTATATCACTCAAATTGATTTTCCTTGGATTAATTATTATAGGGTATAATAGCACAAATTTTTTAAAGGTAACATATGTTTAAAAAAAGTCAATTTTTTATACTACTAACATCAATATTTTTCTCAGCTTTTTATAATGATCTTTTTTGGAAAAAAGTAGCTGTTGTTTACCCTTTTGGTACTGCAAATATTTGGTATTTTATCTCACTGTTTATCGTTCTAAGCTCTGTTATCTATATAGTGCTTACGCTCATAAATTTTAAGTACATTTTAAAACCAGTTCTTATTATACTGTTTATGATAACAGCATCAACCAGTTATTTTATGAACAGTTATGGCGTTGTGATAGATGACCAGATGATAAACAACCTATTTGAAACTCAGGTAGCCGAAGCAAATGACTTAGTGTCATGGAAACTCTTTTTTGACTTATTTATTTGGGGAGTTATTCCGTCTATAATTGTATATTTTATGAAATTTGAGTATAGAACAATTGGCAAACACCTACTCTATAAGTTGCTATATCTATTTTTGGCTCTACTTGTCATAGTTGCAAATCTATTTACTTTTAGTAAATTTTACACTTCATTTTTTAGAGAGCATAAGCCCATAAGGTACTATACAAATCCTACATATTATCTATACTCATTTGGAAAATTTATACACAATAAATACCAAAACAGAAATATAGTTGTCCAAAAAACAGGTCTTGATGCAAAATTGGTTGAAGGTAAAAAACCAAAACTTTTGATTTTAGTCGTTGGAGAGAGTGCTAGAGCTGACCACTTTTCTTTAAATGGATACAAAAGAGATACAAACCCATATCTTTCAAAAGAAAATATCATAAATTTTGATAATTTTTACTCGTGCGGCACAGAAACGGCTACTTCTGTTCCTTGTATGTTTTCGATGCTAAAAAGAAGCGACTTTAGTATAAGAGCCGGGCTAGAGCACGAAAATCTACTCGATGTTGCAAAAAGAGCAGGAGTGCGAATCAAATGGATAGATAACAATTCAGACTCAAAAGGGGTTGCTACGAGGATAAAAAATGTAGTAAATATAAGAACCAAAAAGATAGAGCATTTTTGCGATAGCGGAGAGTGCAGGGATGAAGCTATGCTAGTAGGTCTGCAAAAGTTTATAGATAAAGATACCAAAGACACCATCATAGTGCTTCATCAGATGGGAAATCACGGACCGGCATACTATAAAAGATACCCTAAAAAATTTGAAAGATTTAAACCAGTTTGCAAAAGTAATCAACTCCAAGAGTGCTCCAAAGAGTCAATCATAAATGCTTATGACAATGCCATAAGCTATACTGATTATTTTTTGAGCAAAACTATAGATTTGCTCAAAAAGAGTGAAACCAAATATGATACGGCTATGATATATATGTCAGATCACGGCGAATCACTTGGTGAAAAAGGTGTCTATCTGCATGCTATGCCATACTTTATAGCTCCTATAGCTCAAAGACATATAGCCTCAGTTGCTTGGTTTGGAGATAAATTTGACCATATAGATAAGCAATGTGTTAAAAAAATCGCAAACAAAGAGTATTCTCAAGACAACTACTTTAGCACAGTTTTGGGTTTGATGGGGATAAAAACAAAAGTTTATAAGAAAAAAGATGATATATTTGCTACATGTAGAAAAGATTAGGGGAAAGTTTTGGAAGAGAGTAAACAAGAGAAGATAGTCAAAATGTTTGACGATATAGCACCGACTTACGACAAAGCAAATCGAGTTTTGAGTATGGGTGTAGATATTCAATGGCGAAAAAAAGCTTGTGATGAGACATTTGCAAGGTATAAAAAACCGATAGATTTGATAGTCGATGTTGCTTGTGGAACAGGCGATATGATGGGCTATTGGGATAAAAGGGCAAAAAAATCTGATATCAAGATAAGAAAAATCTTAGGAGTAGATCCCTCTGTCGGAATGGTGGAAGTGGGAAAAGAGAAATTTCCAAATTTTGAGTTTATCATCAGCGAAGCAACAAAATTGCCACTTGAAAACGAGAGTGCAGATATACTGAGCATTAGTTATGGCATACGAAATGTTGTAAAAAGGCAAGAGGCATTCAAAGAGTTTGCAAGAGTTCTTAAAAGAGGCGGATATGTGGTAATTTTAGAGTTTACAAAAGATGATAAAAAAGGTGCTATGTTTGGTATAAAAGATTTTTATATGAACAGAGTCCTGCCAAAAATCGGAGGATTTATCTCAAAAAACAAAGAGGCGTATGAGTATCTGCCAAACTCGATTGAAGGATTTTTGACTTCAGACATGCTGCAAGCCGAACTTGATGCAGCTGGTTTTACAACAGAATTTTCCAAAAGCTTCTCTATGGATATCTCAACTCTAGTGATAGCAAAAAAGAGATAGATTTGCAAGAAACGCTAAGTGTCAGCTCTTTAAACAACCAGATAAAATCTCTTCTTGAGAGCACTTTTCTACATGTAGTAGTAGAGGGAGAGGTTTCAAGATTTACTTACCACGGCTCAGGGCATCTCTACTTTACGCTAAAAGATAAAAACTCTACTATCTCATGTGTTATGTTTCGTGGCAATAACTCCAAGATGAAGTTCCGCTTAGAGGAGGGTATGAGTGTTACGATTCATGGCTCAATCTCGCTATATGTTCCAAGAGGGAGTTATCAACTCAATTGTGTCACGATAGAGCCTGCAGGGAGTGGAGCGTTAGCAGTAGCTTATGAACAGTTAAAGCAAAAGCTAAAAGATTTAGGCTATTTTGAACCCGGCAGAAAAAAACTGATACCAAGATATATAAAGAGTATGGTTTTAGTCACTTCAGCCACTAGCGCAGCACTTCAAGATATGCTAAGAATCGCTCAAAACAGATGGCCGCTTGTGAAGATAAAGATCATTGACACTGTAGTACAAGGCGAAAAGAGCGGTGAAAATATCGCAAGAAATATAAAATTAGCCGATTCATTAAAAGCAGATGTTATCGTCGCAGGAAGAGGTGGAGGGAGTATCGAAGATTTGTGGGGATTCAACGAAGAGATAGTCGCAAATGCTATCTTTAATGCAACCACACCTGTTATCTCTGCAGTCGGACACGAGATCGATTTTGTTATCAGTGACTTTGTTTCTGATTTAAGAGCGCCGACTCCCTCAGCTGCCATGGAGATGATTTTGCCAGATAAGAGTGAGATTTTGATGAATATTGACGGTATGATAGAGCAAATATCACACTT
>JALSKH010000241.1 GCA_026988975.1 Campylobacteraceae bacterium | reverse complement strand
CTCATCTCATCCCAAAGATTTAGTGTTGTGTTTGAACTTAGTCCATCTGTTGCTAAGTTTAGCATATTTTTATCGATGTTTTCTATCTCTAATCTGCCTGAGCCTAAAAGTCTGTTTGAAACAGGGCAATGAGTGATAAAGCCTCCAAGTTTTTTGATTTTATCTATCTCGTTTTGATTTGCCTTTGTGCAGTGAGTAAAGAGAGCTTTTGTGTCATAAAAAAGTTCAAGATACTCCAAAGCAGAGCAGAGTGGTTTTGCATTTGGGGCAAATGAGTTGAAGAAGTTTACAAAATCACCAACTCCGTAGTCAAGCCAATCTCTCTCAGCTTGTGACTCCATAAAATGAGTAGAGACCAGATAGTTCTCTTTTCGTGCGATATCAAGGACATTTTTAGCCAAAATCGGATGAGTTGAGTATGGAGAGTGTACTGATATGGCAGGCATGAAGTTTTCACTTCTATTGTCTTCGCTAATGTGAAGCCTAGAGCGAAAATTTTCAAAAAGTATATCTACCGAATCAGGCATAGAGCCCAAAATCTCAACAAAATATACAACTTTCTGTGGAGTTTTCAAACAGGAGTCAAAATCATCCCCAAAGCTACTTATTTCACCTAGAGTTGTTATGCCACTTTCTAGCATATTTTGAAGTTGGGTATCTATACATGTAGAGCCACAACTCTGCAGTATCTTGTCTCGTTGGCTTATGACACTATTTAGCCAAGGAATAAAATCTCCATATTTTAGCGTTGTTTTGTTTGCGCTAAATTCAAGATGAACATGAGGATTGATGAGCCCTGGCATCAAAACTGAATTTTCACCCAAATTTTCAACTTCAACACCCTTATGCCTATCTATAACACTTTGCTTATCTCCGATATCGATAATCTTATCATCAAAACATATAGCACCATTTTGAATAATCTCAAAATCATCTCTACATGTAAGGATATAATCCGCACATATAATTTTCAAACCAAACTCCTTAACGATAAAGAGAGTAATTGTAACTAAAATGAGCTTGTTAGCCTATAAAAAAGAGGTATTTACTTTTAACTAAAAAATCTAATAAAATAGAGGGTCAGGTAAAATAGAGGGTGGTAAAATAGAGGGTCAGGTATTTACTTTTAACTAAAAAATCTAAGGGCATAAAGTCAAAATTCAAACCCTGACCCCTATTAACTATTAATCTATTTTCAGCAGCCAATCACGAAAAAATAGAGGCTAGATTGAGCATCTAGCCATGCTTGGTGGGTGTAGCAATAAGCTTATAGGCTTATTTTTGTGCCTAATAGTTTTAAAAACTGAGCTATCCATGCGGGATGAGCAGGCCATGCAGGTGCTGTTACAAGATTGCCGTCTGTGAAAGCATCAGTGGCTTCTATATCTTGGTAATATCCTCCTGCCTCTCTGACTTCTGGACCACAAGCTGGGTAGGCTGAACATTTTTTATCTCTTAGCAGGTTTGCAGCTGCGAGTATTTGTGCACCGTGACAAATTGCAGCTATCGGTTTATTTGTTTGTGCAAAATGCTTAACTATCTCTAAAACTCTCTCATCTAGCCTAAGATATTCAGGTGCTCTTCCTCCTGGAATTACAAGAGCATCAAAGCTTTTAACATTAAGTCCCTCAAGAGTGCCATTTAGTGTAAAATTATGCCCAGGCTTTTCACTATAAGTCTGATCTCCTTCGAAATCATGTATAGCAGTTCTTACAAAGTCGCCAGCCTTTTTATCAGGGCAAACAGCAACAACTTCGTGTCCAACTGCTGCTAAAGCCTGAAAAGGTACCATTATCTCGTAATCCTCTACGAAATCTCCAAC
>JALSKH010000240.1 GCA_026988975.1 Campylobacteraceae bacterium | reverse complement strand
AAAATCTAATTGATTATCTATTTTGGTTCGATTAGTCTTGATTGATATTCCATAGGATGCTTACATACTGGGCATACTTTTGGCGGTTTTTTGCCGTAGTGAATATGTCCACAAACTTCGCAGATCCAAGCTTCTTCTCCATTTTCACTCATAAACTCTTCCCCATTTTCTAATCTTGCTAGAAGCATTTTATACATCTTTTCATGTTCTACTTCTATCTTGCCGATTCCTTTAAAAAGTGTTGCGGCATCTTTGTAACCTTCGGCTTTAGCGATAGCTTCAAAA
This sequence comes from Campylobacteraceae bacterium, assembly GCA_026988975.1. Lineage (GTDB taxonomy): Bacteria > Campylobacterota > Campylobacteria > Campylobacterales > Sulfurospirillaceae > JAADIZ01. The sequence goes on along the minus strand of JALSKH010000240.1, from coordinate 5,292 downwards.
TCTGGGTACATTGTTGTGTTTTCGTAGCTTTCTCCATCAACCGCAGCTTGAAGATTTTCTTTGGTGTCTCCGAAGCCTGACTCTTGGTTATGAATCATTTTGTTGTAAAGTTTAAGCTCCATCTTTGCATGTTGTTTTTCATTGTTGGCTGCTCTTTGAAAATGTGCTGCTATATCTCTTAAGCCCTCTTTTTGTGCTACCTTTGCAAAGTATTCGTATTTGTTTCTAGCTTGGCTTTCACCTGCAAAAGCTTTCATAAGATTTACCGCTGTTAGATTTTCTGTGATCATCTCCATCTCTTCTCCACAGCAAACCAAAGCACCGCCACCAACATTTTGAACCTCTACTACATTCCCGCACTTGTTGCATCTGTATGTCTCATACTGTCTCATCTTTTCTCCTAATTTGAATTTATGTTGAAATTATATCTTAATAATAAATATATGTCAATAGGAAAAATTATTATTTAATTATCCTCATCTAAGCATATATTAATATATCTTGATATATAATCTTAAATATAGAACTGAACTATGTCTATGCCACTCAAAAGGAGAATATTTATGGAAGTTTTTTTAAAAACCGTTGGTGCTATTAATGATGAAACTAGGCTAAAGATATTGAATTTTATAGATTCAAATGGTGAAGTTTGCGTTTGCGATATAGAAAACTCTTTTGAAATGATCCAATCTCGAATCTCAAGACATCTTAAAATCTTAAAAGATGCAGGGTTTTTGAAGGTTGATAGGAGAGGAAGATGGGCTTATTATAGTATCAGAGAGCCACTAGATAAATTTAGAAAAGAGATACTTCAAGAGATAAGTTTTTTGCAAATGCAAATTCCCAAATTATCAAAAGGATGCAAAATTGAGTAAAAAAGTATTGGTGATGTGTACAGGAAATAGCTGCAGAAGTATAATCGGTGAAGCTATTTTGAATGCACTTGAAGAAGACATACAGGCATATAGTTGTGGCACAAAACCAAGTGGGGCAGTAAATCCAAATGCAAAAAGAGTGCTAGAAAAAGTGGGTGAGTGGAGAGAAACATATCACTCAAAAAATCTTGATGAGGTTTTAGATATAGATTTTGATTTGGTCGTTACAGTGTGTGATAGTGCGAAAGAGAGTTGCCCCATGTTTCCAAAGCCTGTGAAAAAGATACATGTAGGCTTTGTTGACCCGGATGGAAAAGAGTTTGAAGAGTTTCAAAAGACATACCAAGAGATAAAAAATGAACTACCACAAAAGGTAAAAGAGGCTCTAAAGTGATACTTCCCGGCATAATCTTTGCCTTAACACTTCTATTTGTGATATGGCAACCAAAAGGTTTGCAGATAGGAACAACTGCTATTATCGGAGCGGTAGTGGCGCTATTGAGCGGAGTTGTTGATATGTCAGATGTGGAGATTGTCATCTCCATAGTTTGGGATGCAACTTTGGCATTTGTAGGTATAATCATACTCTCATTGGTTTTAGATGAGATAGGCTTTTTTGAGTGGAGTGCTATTAAAATGGCAAAGTTAAGCAGGGGTGATGGTAGATGGATGTTTGTAAATATACTTCTACTAGGTGCACTAGTTTCAGCTTTTTTTGCAAATGATGGAGCAGCTCTTATACTAACACCTATAATGCTAGCAAAAATGAAGTATCTAAAGATGGATAAATTAGCGATATTTGCATTTTTGATGGCAGGAGGATTTATAGGAGATAGCGCATCAAATCCTTTAGTTATCTCAAACTTGACAAATATATTGACAGCGGATTACTTTAATATAGGTTTTATCGAATATGCTAAAAATATGTTTTTACCAAATCTACTCTCTATCGTTGCTTCGATAGTTATCCTGTTTATATACTTTAGAAAGTCTATTCCTAAAAGAGTAGATATAGAGCTTCTGCCTGAGGCATCAACTGTTATAAAAAACCGGACTATGTTTAAACTGAGTTGGTATTTTTTGGCTCTACTAATGGTCGGGTATTTTGTAGGAGATATTTATCATGTACCTGTATCTATATTTGCTCTGGGCGGGTCTTTGATTTTCCTAGCTATCGCTACACATTTTAAAGCAGTGAAGCCATGGATGACAATCAAAACAGCACCTTGGCAAGTAGTCTGGTTTAGCATTGGGCTCTATATCGTGGTTTATGGATTGAAAAATGGCGGACTGACAGATGAGTTAAGCGATATATTGCTAAGAATAAAGCCATTTGGAGAGCACATTTATATAATCTCAACAGGTTTCATCAGTGCATTTTTAAGTGCCTTCATGAACAATATGCCAACTATCATGATCATGGACATAGCTATAGACAAAACAGGAGATACATTTTTAGCCTACGCAAATATACTAGGAAGTAACCTAGGTCCAAAAATGACACCGATAGGCTCATTAGCTACGCTTTTATGGCTACATGTACTAGCAAAAAAAGGAGTAAAAATAGGCTGGGGAGAGTATATGAGGGTGGGAGTCGTCATAACGATACCAGTTCTTTTTATAGCTCTTTTGGGACTGTAAATTAAGACAATAATCTAAATTCTATGGGAACTTTTATGATTGTATCTTTTGAGGGTTTTGGAAAAAATTTGCTAGCCCGGTTTAGTATCTTTATAGATGCCTTTTTGAGATACTTTTGATTACTTGAGATATTTAAGATTTTAACACTACCGTCTTTTTTAAGTAAAAATTTTATAATTACAATACCTTCTATGTGTAGTTTCCTTGCTCTTCTTGGATAAAATTTTTCATCATCTATACTCGCTAAAATTTTTGATAGATTTAGTTTTGAAAATTCTTTATGCATATGCTCTTCTTTTGTTGTGATTGCTATTTTAGATTTTTTAGTAACTATAAGCCTCTTATCTTGATGCTCTTTTTTTATACTGTTTCTTTGCGGTGGAAAAGTTTCTTTGCTTATAGGTTTTGAAATCAGAGGATAAACTTTTTTCTTGACTACTTTATTTATCTCTTTTTTTAAGATTTTTTTTAAAACTTTCTTTTTGACAATCTTCTTTTTCTCCATTTTTTTTAAAACTCTTTTTTTGAGTTTCATAATCTTTTTTTGTTTTTGCTCTATTTTTTTTCTAGGTATAACTTTTTCTATGGGCAAAATTCTCTTTACCTTATCTATTTGTATATTTTTTAACGATATAAATCTTTCTTCTATTTTAGGATTTTTTATGTGAATTATTGAACCAATAAATATTGTTATCAAGGCTAAATGAATTAAAATTGAAAGTAATAGAGGGTAAAGTTTTGTTGTTTTTTTGATCATTTATCTTTTTGTTGCCATTAATATATTGTTAAATCCTCTATTCTTTAAAATGTCTATTGTTGATATAAAAAATTGAAATCTTGTATCTTTGTCGCATCTAAGATATATAGGAGTTTTCTTTGGCGTGGAAAGTAGCCTTAAATCTAGTTGTTTTTTTGAGATAATTTGCTTGCCAAGATATATCTTGCCATCACTTTTGATACTTATGGTAAGATTTTTTTTAATCTTGCCTTTTGCAAATTTTGATTTTGGCAAGTTTAAGGGGATTATTCCCTTGGCAACAAAAGTGGATGTGGTTAGTACTATAGCCAAGAGAACAAGCATAATATCTATAAAAGGAATTACATTTATAGAGTCAAATTTTTTCATCATAGTTTGCCAATATATTTTCACTCATTCTTACTAAAATATTATAAAAAAACATAGAGCAGATAGCAACAACAAGTCCCACTGCAGTTGTTTTAAGAGCAAGTGCAATCGAACTCATTATTTTACTCGCATCAAGCCCTGCATTGCTAATTGTTGCGAATGTTATCATTATTGCCAATACAGTTCCTAGTAGCCCAATATATGGTGCATTTGAAGCAATGGAGCCAAGAGTGGTCAAATATTTTGTTAAACGATTTTCTAAAATCTTATGATTTTTATATAATCTTGTATCAATTTTTCTGTAAAAAAGAACCCTTTCTATAAATATACTTAGTGAAATCACGCTTAAAAGGAGTAAAAACCCAATAATCCCAAAATCAACTATTTTTTTTAATAATATAAGATCCACTCTGTTCTCCAAATCTAAAATTTATATGCCAGATTTATATATGCATATCTACCTGGCTCATTAAGTAGCATTACATCTCCCGTTGAACCGGAAACGAGAGTTAAGTCTTTATATGTATTTGAAATAGCATAAGCTTTGTCAAATATATTGTCAACGCCTATTGTTACGCTAAATCCTTTAGCAAAATCCTTGCTTGCTTTTAGGTTTATAACTCCCCAGCTATCTATTTGTTGCTCTCCATTGTCGCTATCGTATTTGCTCCACTTACCGCTTGTGATAACTTCAGCTTTTAAACTCAAACTATCATCATAGTCATAATTTACGGCCAAATTTGCTTTTATTGGCGGTATTGATGGCAGGTTAGTGTTTGTTTGTCCAACAAGAGGATGATCTTTTTTACCTCTTTGGTAGGCTACTCCATAGTCAAAATATATACTGTCTGTTGCAAAATATGTTCCACTAAGCTCAAAACCATATATCTTTGCATCTGTATTTTGATATTGATTTGCTGTTGCATTATAGACGATAAAATCCTTAAGTTTACTATAGAAAACTTTTGCTTTTAAAGTCGCAGAGTCGTAGTTGCCTTCAATGCCAAAATCAGCTTCATGATTTTTAGTCTCTTTTAAGTTAGGATTTCCTATGAGTGGTCCATCGGTAGCACCTGTTATGTCTTTGCCTCTATCGTGTGACTCTTTTCCATCTGGAACTCGTATCGATTTTCCTGCACCAAAAAATAGTTTTAGCTCGTCGTTTAAGCGGTAGTAGCTAAAGATATATCCGCTCAAGTCGTTATAGTCTTTACTTGAATCAACTGTTCCTGAGTCAAGAGTACCTGGTTCTATCTGGGTGTAGTCATATCTTAAACCACTTTCTATATCAAACAAACCGAAACTTTTTTTAGCTTTTGCGTAAAATCCAATATTTTTAGTATCCACATCAGGGATTGATTTGTTGAGAGCTATTGGATTTGCAGATGTATATTGCTTGTAGTATCTTCCGTCCCAATTTCTCTTGCTAGCACTCACTCCATACTCGATCTTGACATCGTCTATGTGAAAGTTATTTTTTATCTTGCCGCCATATATAGAGGATTTCATAATATTTGCAACTGTACCTGCCGCACCACCGCTCATAAGTCTATATTGGGTAGTCATTGGATGATCCACTTTTGAGTAGTAGTATTCAAAAGATAATTTATCAGAATATTTTCCTAAGCTGTCTATCGCATACTTTACATT
>JALSKH010000239.1 GCA_026988975.1 Campylobacteraceae bacterium | reverse complement strand
TCTTTTCTCTCATAAACTGTAGCTTCATTCATAGCTTGGATAATTTTTGGTTTCAAATCAGCTGGGAATTTATTCCAAAATCTTTTACTCATAACTACTAGATATCCTAAATACCCGTGGTTTGAGAGAGTTAGATTTTTTTGAACTTCATAGAATTTTTTTGTATAGAAGTTAGATAGTGGATTTTCACCTCCATCAACAACACCTTGTTGAAGTGCTGAGTAAACTTCTGAAAATGGTAAAACTTGTGGATTTGCTCCGACTGCTTTAAATTGAGCTTCTAAAACTTTTGAACTCATAATTCTGAACTTTTGACCTTTTGCATCTTTTGGCCAAATCAACGCTTTTTTATTTGTTGAGAGTTGCTTAAAGCCATTATCCCAATAATTTAGCGCAACAAAACCTTTTTTGGTTACCAAATCTTTCAATTTTTGTCCAACAGGTCCATCCATCACTGCATGAAGATGATCTACATTTTTAAACAAAAATGGTAAGTCAAAAAGTTGAAGTTGAGGAACTAGTCTTGTAAATTTTGAGAAACTAGGAACTGCCATCTGTACATTTCCTATCTTCAAAGCTTTCATAACTGCTTTGTCTGAGTACAATTGAGAGTTAGGAAAAACTTTTACCTCTACCTTACCGTTAGTTAGCTCTTTTACTCTTTTTGCAAAAAAGTTAGCGGCTTTACCTTTTGGTGTATTTGGACTTACAACATGTGAGAACTTAATAGTATATTCTGCAGCAAATGTTGAAGAAACTAAAAATGCTGCAGCTGCAGCAATCTTAACAAACTTTGTCATGTCAATCTCCTTTTAGATTTTTTGTTTTCAGATAGATTATAAACAAAAGTTGTGTCTATCTTATGTAGAGGTGCAAAAAAGGAAATAAAAAGGAAAAAAAGATGAAAATTTTAGATGAAAAGTTACAAAAAGTAACTTTTAGAGGTTTTGTTGCTACAATTTGTAACCTATACCCTGTATATTTTTCAAACTTCCCTCCGGCAGTTTTTTTCTTAGGTTCTTCATCATGAGTCTTAGGGCATTTAGGCTCATATAGTCACCCTCCCAAAGAGTCGCTTCTAGCTCTTCATAAGTGATGACGCTATCTCGATCAAATAGCATCTCGAGAAATTTTACCTCTTTTTTTGTTAGTTCATATATCTCGTCTTCGTGGAGTATCAGTTTTTTATCCATATCATAAAACCAACCATCACTAAACTCAATAGTTCCACTGTTTTCTCTTGAAAGTAAAAATTTATTTAGGGCTTCTAAAAGCTTGGTTTCTGTAATTGGCTTAACTATATATCTGACCAAAGAGAGCTCTATCGCTTCGAGCATATAGTCCACTTCAGTATGAGCAGAGATGATCAATATATGGGCTTTTGGTTCTTTTTCTCTAATCCTCTTTGAGAGTTCTATGCCATCCATAAAAGGCATCTTTATATCGGTTATAACGAGGTCTGGTCTCTTTTGCAAAAAAAGTTCATACGCCTCCATGCCATCTTTTGCTAAAAAAACATGCTTAAAGAGCAAAGAGAGCATTTCATGCACATTTTGCCTTACTCCAACCTCATCTTCAGCATATAAAACAGTAAACTTTGAGAGTTTTTTGAGCATTTTCTCATCCATAGAAACTCCTTTTAAGAAAAAACCTTGTGTTATCATAATATAATTTTGCTAAAGGAGTACTTTGCTTTGAAAATCATAAAAGAGGACAATATATCTACAGTTATCATATTTAGCTCTATGGTTATCATCAGTATGCTTGTTGTTTTTATTAGTTATTTTTTTATCTCCAAGCAATACAGCATACTAGACCGAGAGATAACAGACACCAAAGAGAACTTCATAGACTTGCAAAAAAGAGAGATAAAAAGAGAGGTTGATTCTGTCGTAGAGTATATAAAATATAAAAAATCTCTCAAAAACTATGATGAAAAAAAACTAAAAACAGAAGTAGAAAATTGGGTAAAAAAGATAAAATTTGGTGACGATAAAAATAACTATATCTTCATATATAGGATATTAAACTACAAAGGCGGTAAGAGATTTGCAAAGATGGTTCTAAATCCAAACAGGATGGATCTAGTCGGCAAATACATAAGTGATGACTATAAAGATGAGGATGGAAAAGAGTTTAGAAAGATATTTCTCAAAGATATACGAACAAAAGGCTACTCTTTTGTTACTTACATGTACAAAAAACCGCATAGTTTTCAAATTAGACCAAAGATATCCTACTTCAAATTATATAAAGATTGGGATTGGGTGATCGCTGCTGGAACTTATCTGGATAATATCGATGCAAGTATCGCTCAAAAAAAGGAAAATTTGAAGAAAAAGATGACTCTTGACATCACTTCATCTATAGTGATTTTTCTATTTTTTTCACTGACAGCAAATATATTTGCCATAATTTTAGGTAAACAGATAGAGAAATTTTTCAAAGAGTACAACAAAGAGATCAGGAGTAAAACAGCAGAGTTAGAAGAGCTAAACAAAACACTAGAAAGAAGAGTGACTTTAGAGGTTCAAAAAAGAGCAGAGCAGGAGAGACTACTCATAGAAAAATCAAAATTTATAGCCTTAGGTGAGATGATAAGCAATATAGCCCACCAATGGAGGCAACCATTATCGCAACTCTCTGCCATAATACTCAATATAAAATTTCGCTACACTTTGAAAAGACTAGATGCTGAAGTGATGAATGAAAAGAGCAAAGAGGCGGAAAAACTGCTTGATTATATGTCCAACACCATAGATGATTTTAGAAACTTTTTTATGCCCGAGAAGAGTAAAAAAAGTTTTTTCTTGGAGCAATCAATCGATGTTGTATTGGGAATCATAGGCAAAACAATTCATAACCAAAATATAACACTACATGTAGAGGCAAAAGAAGAGATAGAGATATTAGGATATAAGAGTGAATTTGAACAGGTGATTTTAAACATCCTCTCAAATGCAAAAGATGCCCTTATAAGCTCAAAAGTTAAAAATCCATTTATAAATATAACCATCAGCAAAACAGGAAGCAGAGCAAAAATAGAGATAGAAGACAATGCAGGCGGAATCAAAATAGAGCCTATTGAGAAGATTTTTGAACCATATATCAGCACAAAAGAGGAGTCAAACGGAACAGGCATCGGGCTCTATATGTCAAAAATAATAATAGAAAAAAATATGCAGGGGAAAATAGGCGTTGAAAATGTCGATTCAGGAGCTAGATTTACGATTTTATTGGATGTCTAAATGATAAAAATATGGAGATGGTGCTTGGCTAAACCATCTCCAAAGTTTTTATAAATTGTCGGAGTATTTGAAATTTTGCTTACTGAAATTGTATAAAACAAAAGTAAATGAGCGGTTAACTCTCAAAAAGTAATATTTTCTACCTCTGGAAGTGATATATTTGGGGCAACTCTGCCTTTTTCGCTAAATTGTCTCTTTTTTCTTTTTTTCTTTTTTTTATAAATTTTATGATTTTTTTGGGCTCTATTTGCCTTTTTTATAAAAAATAGATCCTGTAAAATTGAATTATTTAAAATAACATAGACCAAATCACCCCTATTTGCAAGTTTTTTGCCATGATAAAATCTAGCATATGGAAGTTTATAGTTTGCCGTATCTCTTGATATTATGACATATAGCCAAGATTTTCTTTTCTTATCATAGGTCAGCTGTTGGATTCTACCTCTGATGCTACCTGTAAAAATTTTATTTTTTGCGTTAAGTAGAGCCTCTTTTTTGAGAGTTTGAGACTCTATATGGTAAAAAGCCGAACTCTCCTCTTGCTTGGATATAGTTTTTGGGTTTTGTTTTGCTTGAGCATAATTTTTTGATAAGCTACTATTTTTTTTATTTACAGTTACTACTTTTGTAGCACATCCTTGAAAAATCAATAAAACTAAAACAATATAGATATATCTCATAATAATCCTAATATAAATTTTGCGCATTATATCAAAATATTTATAATTTTATGGTATAATAGAGTCTTATCACAATTAGATATGGGGTTGATTAGGCTTCGACAGGAATAGTGTCAGCTTTTGGTTGCATGTCGCGAGTGAAGGACTTGCGTTACCGAACCTTCAAACAAATAACTGCTAATAACAGTAACTATCGTCCAGCTCTCGCAGTAGCGTAGAGTTTAACAAACATTTGGACTGCTTCCTCCTGCGACTCTATCTAGCGGGATTTTGGAAGTATAATAGCTTGATAGATATATCTTAAGATTATCTCATCTTAAGATGAAATTATGAGGTTCGTTTTGCACGAGTTTTGTTAGTTGTACAGATGCAAGATTAAATTTTAACAACTATTTTAAACATGTAGACGCCAAAAGTGGCTATTTTTGGACTCCGGTTCGATTCCGGACAACTCCACCATAAATTTAGGATTTTAGATGAAATTTTTGCTTTTTATTTTACTGATATTTGCTAATGCTTATGCAGTTTCTACGGATGCAGATATCCAAACTGCACCAATTATCAGCTCAACAGATAGCTTTGACAGCGAGTTTGCGATGACAGACAAACAAAATGCCACTGAGGTTGACCCGCTTTCTGGTTACAATAGAGCAATGACTACTTTCAATGACTACTTTTATACAAATATACTAAATCCGACAGCGAAGGTATATAAAGCTATGCTGCCAAAACCTGCAAGAAAAGGGATAAATAACCTTTACGATAACCTTTTATATCCTATGAGACTTTTTAATAACCTCCTCCAGTTGAAATTTAAAAACTCTTTTTTGGAGACTCAAAGATTTTTGATAAATTCTACTATCGGTTTAGGTGGGTTAGTGGATGTTGCGAATGATAGATTTCACATCAAACAACATCAAGAGGATTTTGGTCAAACACTTGGATTTTATGGCGTTAAAAGTGGTTTTTATATAGTTTGGCCTCTACTTGGACCTTCAAATCTCAGAGATACTTTTGGCTTGGTGACAGATGCCGTTATAAACCCACTTACTTACATGGAAAACAGAGGATACAATTTATTTGACAGTAGCAGTGAATCTATCGGTGCTAAAGCTTTGGATATAGTTGATTATAGTTCTTTACATGTAGGCGAATATGAGAAACTAAAAAAAGATGCTATAGATTTATATCCATTTTTGAAAAATATTTATGAGCAGAGACGAAAACAAGAGATATCGGAGTAATTTATGAAATACCTAATTTTTAGTTTGCTTTTTGTAGCAAATCTTTTTGCACTATCACAGAATCAGATAGAGAGCTATATGGATAAAAACATAAACAAAGTTGTACAGATTTTGCAAAATGCAAAAGAAAATAATATCAGCAAAGAGGTTGTTAGCAAAGAGATATTTAAGATTTTTGATCCTGTATTTGACTACAATCTTATGGCTAGACTTTCACTTGGAAGTAAAGTTTGGAGAACTTTAAGCGAAACTCAAAGAGCTAAATTTACAAAGACTTTTACAAAGAAACTCAAGGCTTCATATAAAAGTAAACTAGACATGTATGATGGTCAAAAGATCACAGTTGATGGAATACAGAAGATAAAAAGCAATAGGATTCATCTTCTTAGTGAAATCAAAGATAAAAAACAAAAATATGACATAGTTTACAAATTTTATAGAGCCAAAAATGACCAATGGTACATATATGATGTAACTAT
>JALSKH010000238.1 GCA_026988975.1 Campylobacteraceae bacterium | reverse complement strand
TGGCCGGGAGAAGGAGATTCGAACTCCTGGAGGTGTTACCCTCGCCGGTTTTCAAGACCGGTGCATTAAACCAAGCTCTGCCATCTCCCGACAATGAAAAAATAAGAATTGGAGGCGACACCCGGATTCGAACCGGGGATCAGAGCTTTGCAGGCTCCTGCCTTAGCCACTTGGCTATGTCGCCATGTCAAAGTCAATCCAATTTTGGTGGTGCCCGGAGCCGGACTTGAACCGGCACGCTCGCAATGAGCGAGGGATTTTAAGTCCCTTGCGTCTACCAATTCCGCCATCCGGGCAAACGCTTAAATATCATCTTATCTTTAAATCAAATGGAGCGGGAAACGAGGTTCGAACTCGCGACCCCGACCTTGGCAAGGTCGTGCTCTACCACTGAGCTATTCCCGCAATTAAAAATGAGACGAAATTATATCAATTATTTGCACAAATGTAAAGGGTTAAAAAAGTATAAAGCACTTAAATCCTATAATTATAGAAAATTTTAAAGGATAGAGATGAGAAGTGATCAAGTTAAAAAAGGTTATGATAGAGCTCCGCATAGGAGTCTGTTCCGTGCAACAGGCGTTAAAGAGGAGGATTTTGATAAGCCATTTATCGGTGTAGCAAACTCTTTTATCGAAATCATCCCGGGGCACTTTTTTCTAAATAAATATGGTGAAATCATAAAAGATGAGATAAGAAAAAATGGTTGTGTTCCATTTGAATTTAATACAATTGGAGTAGATGACGGAATCGCCATGGGGCATGATGGTATGCTCTACTCTCTTCCAAGCCGTGAATTAATCGCAAACTCCATCGAAACAGTTATGAATGCTCACAAGCTTGATGCTATGATTTGTGTTCCAAATTGCGATAAGATAATCCCGGGTATGATTATGGGGGCTCTTAGAGTAAATGTTCCTACTGTTTTTGTAAGTGGTGGTCCCATGAAAAAAGGTTATGTCAAAAATGGTGACCCAATCGATCTTGCGACTGCATTTGAAGCTGTTGGAAAGTTTGAAAAAGGCGACATAACAGAAGAGGAGCTTACTGATATAGAGTGTAACGCCTGCCCAAGTGGCGGAAGTTGTAGTGGCATGTTCACAGCAAACAGTATGAATACCCTGATGGAAGCCATGGGTATAGCATTACCCGGAAATGGAACTATACCAGCTCTTACTCCTGCGCGAGAAGTGCTTATAAGAAAAGCTGCAAAGAGGATTTGTGAAATCGCACTAGATGAGAGATTTAATTTTAGAAATATCCTAAATGAAAATGCTGTGAGAAACGCATTTGCGATAGATATGGCGATGGGTGGAAGTACAAATACAGTTCTTCACATGTTGGCTATCGCAAAAGAGGCTGGAGTTGATTTTAATATCGCTGATATCAATGCCATAAGCAAAAAAGTCTCTCATATAGCAAAAATTTCTCCATCTTTACCAAATGTTCATATGGAAGATATAGATAGAGCCGGTGGCGTAAACGCCGTGATGAGCGAAATCGCAAAGATGAATACAGGAGCTCTACATGTAGAGAATCTTACTGTGACAGGCGAGAGCATAGGAGAGAGAATTTCACTCTCTAGTATCATAGATGAGAGCGTTATCCATCCGCTTGCAAACTCATACTCCAAAGTTGGTGGACTTGCCATACTCTTTGGAAACCTTGCAGAGGAAGGTTGTGTTATAAAAACAGCCGGCATCGTCGGAGAGCGAACTTATAGAGGAAAAGCTGTATGTTTTGATTCTCAGCAAGAGGCGATAGCCGGAATTGTAGGCGGAAAACTGAAAAAAGGAGATGTGGCGGTCATCAGATATGAGGGACCAAGAGGAGGCCCTGGTATGCAGGAGATGCTTAGCCCTACGAGCTTGGTTATGGGTATGGGCTTGGGCGCTGATGTGGCACTTATAACTGATGGAAGATTTAGTGGAGCCACTAGAGGACTTAGCATCGGGCATGTCTCTCCCGAAGCTGCTGAGGGCGGTATGATAGGATTGCTTAAAGATGGAGATATCATTCATATAGATGTAGATAAGTATATCTTAGAGGTTGAACTCAGTGATGAAGAGATAGCTGCGCGAAGAGCAGAATTTAAGCCAAAAGTTAAAGATATAAAAGGAAGTTGGCTCAAACAATACAGACAACTTGTCACAAACGCAAGCAATGGCGCAGTTTTAAAAACGGAATTTGATGACTGATTTTTTCAATCTTCTTTTGCAAGATACGATAACGATGATGGCGATAGTCGATCCTTTGGGGGTGAGCGCCATCATGCTCTCTTTGTTGAGCGAGAGTTCTAGCAAAGAGGATATCTCTAAGATAGCCCTAAAATCAACTACTACCATAATCATAGCTTTTTTTGTTGTGTTGTTAAGTGGGAATTTCTTGCTTAAACTTTTTGGCATAGAGATAGATTCGCTAAAAACGATGGGTGGAATTATCCTGCTTTTGATGGCCATAAAGATGGTAAATGGCTATGGTGAGTCAAAAAATCAGACAAAAGAGGAGAGAGTGGAAGCCGAAACTCATGAGGATTTTTCTATCATACCTTTGGCAATTCCTATAACATTTGGACCGGGGATTTTTGCTACTATACTGATTCTTAGGAGTCAAAGCGAGGGCGCTGTTTCGTTGGTGGCTTTTGTTTTGGCATTTTTATTGGTGGCACTTAGCGTATATCTGGCATTTAGAAATAGCATCTACATCAAAAGATATCTAGGTATAACAGGTTCAAAAATCATAACAAGACTCATGGGACTCATAGTCGGTGCAATTGCAGTTCAGTTTATAGTCTCCGGCATAAGTGTACTTGTGAAGGAGTATATGTAAGTATAGGGATAATTGATATCCCTATATCAAAGGAGATTGTTTTTGAATTTCTTCAAACCCAATTAAAGAACTACAATCAAAATTGTAACCCTTTAATTGGGTTTGAAGCAAGTTAGAACAATCATACTACTATGCAATAACTGCATAGCCAAAAGCTACTAGGCTGATAACAGCAACAAAATCAAAGATTCCTAACACTTGGATAGGGTTTAGTTTTGAAAACATCTTAACTCCTTTAAAATAATTTCGGAATTATATATAAAGATACCTTAAAAACATATTAAATGATATGAATTAGAACTCAAAATTTTAAAAGTGTAACTTTTTTACACTTAAAATTACTAAAAATTATTAGTTTTTTGCTTAAGGGTTGATTAATTATTAACTATTCATTTATGTTGAGTTTGTAAAAGTAGTAAAATTTGGAGATTTTTTGCGTAAATCTCCAATGTGAAAAATTATTAGTTTTTTTCCATGATTCCTAGGATTATATTGTCGGTCTCTTTCATTCCGGTTTTTGCTAGTATTCCTATGTTGTTTATAGTGTCTTCGATATCTTGACCTACTATGCCATCTCCGCTATGGAGTGCTCGATTTGAGAGAGCTAACATAGATGAATCAAAAGCGGTATAAACCCCAGTTGCTATCTTCATGGCGCATGATGCCTTGGCTCCATCACAAATGACGCCGGATATATTTCCTAGTGAGTTCGTTATCGCCATGGAAACAGCCTCATACTCTCCATCTTCGACAAATACCAATGCCCCACTGACCGCACTTGTAGCACAAATTACGCCACAAAATGCAGAGAGCCTACCTATACTTGATTTTAAGTGTATAGTTGTCAAGTGTGAGAAAAATAGTGTTCTTATGAGAGTTTCATGTGATTTGTTTTGGTCTTTACAATACCTGATGATAGGCAGTGATGCTGCCATGCCCTGGTTTCCGCTTCCACTTGTCGTCATCACGGGCAAGGAGCATCCGCTCATCCTGGCATCTCCACCAGCCGAAGCAAAGCTTGCGCATCTGTTTCTCTGATCATCTCCGTAGAGCCCTTTTTGTATGTTTTTGTTTATCATGCATCCGATATTTACGCCATATTCGCCGTCAAGCCCAGCTTGGGCGATGGTGCTGTTTCTTTTTATAACCAAATCAAACAACTCTTCGATGAGCGAAATATCTATGGTTTTGGCTAGCTCATATATCCCTTTTACACTTAGCTTCTCTCTCTTTTCGTAAGGCGTGCTAAACTCTGCATCATTGCAAGCCCTGTTTATGACGCTTTTGCCATTTTTTTCTATCTTTGTTATGTTGGTGTGTAGATGTTTTATCTCAACCATAGCACTCTCATCACCGCTATATACGACAGCTTTTGCATATAGAGGAATGTCTGTTTTGTCGTGTATGACTTTTATGACGCCTTTATCTAAAAACTCTCTAACTCTGCTTAAATCTTCATCTTTAACACTGCTTATCACCATCAACTCTTTTGAGGCGTCACCTAAAATTGCCCCCATGGCACATGCTGCCTCTATGCCTATGAGACCTCCAGCATTTGGGATATTTACTGATTTTACATTTTTTATCATATTCCCGGATACAAATATGTCTATCTTTTGTGCCTTTTTGCCTAACACTTCAACAGCTTTTGCGCAAACATAAGCCAAAGCTATGGGTTCAGTGCATCCTTGAGCAGGAACTATCTCCTCTTTTAGGAGTTCTAGTACGCTTTGAGTAGTCATTTTATTCCTTTGGTTTTGTTATCTTGTATCCAAATTTTATGGATTTAGCTTCGTTGTATTTTAGCTTAAAACTCCAAACAACTCTGCCTTTTTTGTCTATATTTGCTTTTTTAGTGTCATATAGTGGCTCAACTTTTATATCTTCATTTTGAGATACAGGGAGTCTCTCTATGAGATTTACTTTTTGAGATATTTTGCTTAAGTTTTTAATCTTATAGAGCCAAAGTTGAGTTTTTATCTTTTTGTTGCCAAAAAATTCGCTTTCATTGAATCTCTTTTGGAGAGTTTTTGTAACTTTTATATTTTGATTTTCACCAAAATATATATCAAGTTTAGTGCCTTTTTTGATATTTCCAACTCTCATGGTGCCTATGCGATTTCCATCAAGATATATAAAAGCATTTGCACTTTGGTAGATTTTATCGCTTTTAAATTTAGCTTTTAAGTACGCCAAAGAGGTGCCATATCCATCTATATCATTTTGAAAATCAACCTTTTGATTTTGAGTATTTACAGTGAAAATTTTTGCTCGATTATTTTTTATATCGATATGTTTGAGCACAAAAGATGAGGTGGTGTATCCTCTCTTGTAGCTTCTTTCAAGAGGTGTTGCACTATCTGCCAAGAGCATATTTTTCGTCATCGCGAGTCTCTTTTTTTGGTATATATTTAAGTATCTCGGATAGAAATGAGCAGGGGCAACTTTTCGGTTATAAGCATTTGAGTGTGAATATATATCTATATCTGTAAAATCTTCACCACTTTTTTGCTCTATCTTTATCATTTTGCTAAAAGTGAGACTATTTTTTTGAGTGTTTGCCTTTATATTGTAAAAGTTCACGATTTTAAAGTTATACTCAGGGTATGTGATATCAACACTGCTTGGAACTCTACATGTAAAGGTTGCACTAAAGTTTTTATACAAGCTTGCTTTTTGATTTTGTGCTATTTTTAACTCTTTGTTTGTTTTTGCTAATTCGTTTTGCAAGAGAGATATCTTGTCTATATCTTGTTTGTAGTTTGTAGTAAAAAAATCCAGCGTACTTTTGTACTTACTCTCTTTTTTCTCTTTTAAAGATATGGTCTTTAGTATCTCGTTTCTGTTTCTTAG
>JALSKH010000237.1 GCA_026988975.1 Campylobacteraceae bacterium | reverse complement strand
GAGTTGAGCTAAACTTTATACGAGAATACAGATCAACTGGCAGTGTAGGATCTGAGCCTATCAAAAATATAGTCGTATTGAAGTTTGAAAAACTTATAAGGAACGCCACTGTAAAAGCACCTATGATAGCCGGTCTTAAAAATGGGATGGTTATATACCATATAGATTGAAGTCTTGTAGCTTTCAAGCTAAGTGCTGCTTCTTCTAGTGCTCTATCAAACTTTTTAAGCCTTGCTCCAACTAACAGCATCACATAAGTTGCACCAAAAGAGAATTGACCTAAAACAACAAGCCAGAAACTAGGGCTCAAAAACTCTACATCCCAACCAAATTTTTGCTCCAGATAACTACCTGCCATAGTTGATGTCAAGAGTATGGATATACCCAAGATAACTCCTGGTATCACAAGTGGGGCTAGAGCCAAAAAGTATAGCAATCCTTTCAATCTAAACTTCTCCTCTTCAAAAAGGAGTGCGGCTGCTGTGCCCACTGCTGTTGAGATGGTTGCCACATAAAAGGCAGTTTTGATACTTATAAAAATGCTCTGAACCAAACCATCATCAGCAAAGAGACCAGTTCTTTGGTCTGTATTTGCAAAAAACCAATCAAGTGTAAAACCTTTCCACGGAAATGCTATAAAATCCGAGTCATTAAATGCCAAGATAGATATAGCAATCAAAGGTATAACTAAAAATATAAAAAAACAAACTATATAAAATCTATATGTATATTTGTATAGAGGTGAATTTGGCAGTGTTCTAATCATGATCCAACCCTTTCAAGCTTTTGTCCGCTTATTCTCAAAGCCGCCCATATGATACTAGATGATATCATCAACAACAAGAAGCCAAATGCTGCTCCCTCTCCCCAGTTAAATGTTGAGAGAAATTCATTGTATATCTGCTCCGTAAACCAAAGAGAGCTTTTTCCACCTAAGATATCCGGTGCAACATAGTCACCAATCACCAACATAAAAACTATAATTCCTCCAGAAGTGATTCCCGGCATTGAGTATGGAATGATAATCCTTCTAAATATAGTCCATTTGGACGCTCCCAAATCACTCGCAGCTTCTATAAGCGAATCATCCAAACTCTCTAGTGTTGTCATGATAGGAATGACCATAAAAAGCATAGATATATACAAAAGTCCTATGGACATACTTATGTTCGTATAGAGCATATGTATAGGCTTGTCTATGATACCAAAGTAGATGAGAGACTCATTTATGACACCATGATCTCCTAAGATAATCATCCAGCCATATACAGTTACAAGTTCGCCAATCCAAAGTGGAATTAGAAGCAAAAGAGACAAGAAACTTGCATATTTTCTAGAGACAACCTTGGTTAGATAAAAAGCCACAGGAAATGTCACCACAAACGCCAAGAGCGTGATGCCGATCGCATAAGCAGCTGTGTTTATAAATGTGAGCCAATATATTTTGTTTTTGAAAAATGTTGTGTAGTTATCAAAAGAAAAAACTTTTCCATTGTCACCATCTACTTGAAAGGAGCTTATAAAAAGATCTATATGAGGCAACACAATCAAAACAATAAGCCACAAAAGTACTGGTAAAATCAAAAGGTAAAATGTTATATTAAAACTTTTTTTATCCTCCATATTTTACTCCTTGTAACATTTGAGGTCATTGTAATTAACCCCCACTTGAACCTTGTCACCCTCTTTTAGGTCCTCAAATTTTGCATTTTGCGGAAGAGATATAAGTAGCTCATCTTTACTTGAAGTCACTATAGCAGATACTTTAGTGTTTGAGCCGTCGAATAGTATGGTTTTTATAACAACTTCAAATTTAAACAGATCAGCTATATCATCTGTAGGCTCTATTATCAGAGCTTCTGGACGAATATATAAAACTTTTGGTGTAAAATCCAAATTTGGTTTTTCTACTTTCCAGCCATTTTCTGTAGTGAGTTTATGATCGCTATAATCTGTCAATTCAAATCTATTGCTTTCACCCACAAAACCTGCTACAAATGCAGTTTTTGGATTTTTATATAGATTTCTTGGTGTATCTATCTGCTCAAATCTGCCTTTGTTCATAACTGCAACTTTATCACTCATGACAAGTGCTTCACTTTGGTCGTGAGTGATATATATAAATGTAGTACCTATCTCTTTTTGAAGAAGTTTAAGCTCTATCTTCATATGCTCCCGAAGTTTTCTATCTAATGCGCCCAAAGGCTCATCAAGAAGCAAAATCGATGGTTTCATCACCAAAGATCTAGCAATCGCGACTCTTTGCCTTTGTCCACCTGAAAGCTCAGTTACTTTTTTCTTTTCAAAACCGTGTAAACTGACACGACCAAGCATGTCTTTGACTCGCTCATCTACCTCTTGCTTGCTTAATTTTTGTCTTTTTAATCCAAAGGCTACATTTTCCCTGACATTCATCATCGGAAAGAGTGCAAGACTTTGAAATACTATATTTACAGGTCTCTTTTCAGGGGGAATTCCTGACATAGACTCGCCTTTTATAAGAATCTCTCCGCTACTCTCTTTTATAAATCCCGAAATCATCCTAAGAAGTGTTGTCTTGCCACAACCTGAAGGTCCAAGTATCGAGAAAAATCCTCCCTCCTCTACAAAAAAACTCACATCTTTTACTGCTGTAAACTCTTTAAACTCTTTTGTAAGATTTTTAATCTCCAATATTTTACCCATGTACGCCCTCCAAAAATATAATAAAAAATTTAGCCTAAATTCTTTATTATATCCACTGGGAAATCCCAGTGGATATAGATGTGATTATTGAGCAGCTTTTATCTTGTCTAGTGCTTTTGCTTCGATAGCAGCAAAGCCAGATGGAAGTGCATCATACCATTTTATATTGTCAATATCTGCTTTTGAGTAAGATCTGTTATAGTTAGTCTTGATCTCATTGCTTAGATATTTTGTTGCATCTTTAGAAACAGTCATGTAGCTACTTTTGTTTGTTACATAAGCTGCGTTTTTAGGTTGCAAGATGAAGTTTATCCACTTGTATGCACCCTCTATGTTTTTAGATTTAGCAGGAATTGCAAAAGTATCTATCCAGCCAAGTGCTCCGCTTTTTGGACAAACAAAGTCTATGTTTTTGTTTGCATCATGTACTTGCCAGCCTATTGCATCCCAACCAGATTCAACAAAAACATCTCCATTTCTAACAAGAGCTTTTTGTGTATCTCCACTTGTCCAGTATGTTTTTACAAGTTTTTTAGATGCAATTAATTTTGCTGTAACTTTATCTATGAGCTTTTGGTAAGCTGCCTTGTTACTATATAGTGCAAATGGATTGTAACCCATGCCAAAAGCCGCACCTATAAGGATAGGTCTTTTTAGTCTATAAGAGATATGTCCAGCATATTTTGGATTCCAAAGATCAGACCAGTCATTTGCGCCTGGGGCCATCTTTTTATTTATGATTAGTCCAGTAGTTCCATAGATATATGGTACAGAGTAAACTTTGCCATCAAGTGCACTAATTTTCTTAGCTGCTGCAACTGTTGATTTTGTTAGTTGAGCTGTATTTACTTTACTGTAGTCAATCGCATGATAGATATGGAATTTTTTCTGAACAAATCTGATTCTATCCACACTTGGTTGAGCCAAGTCAAATCCACCACCTCTAGTTGCTCTTAGTTTAGCGATCATCTCTTCATTGTTTGAATAAGTTACTTTTACTTTTATACCAGTCTCTTTTTCAAACTTTTTAACAAGTGCCTTTGGGGCATAACCTTTCCACGTTATCAACCTAAGTGTTCCGCTATCGGCATATAAGCTTCCTGCTAACAGTGTTGCAATCGCAACAGATGATACAACCATCTTCTTCATATTGTCTCCTAAATAAATTTTTGAGCTTTTTGCTCAGTGGGTGGAATTTTACAACAAAAATGGTTACAAAACGGTTACAAAATTGTTTTAAACTCCACTCTCTAAGAGCAACAGTGCTTCATCGTTTATAGATTTGCACACTTCATCACTCCAACCAAATGACTTTTGCAATACAGATGAAACAGCAAACAAACTCTCTTTTGCGGCATCTGTATCTATAAGTCCCAAACCTATACGGCGAACCAAAAAGTCAAGTGGTTTTTTCACAAACTCATACTTCAAAGCGTAGTAAATCTCAGCTTTTGAGACAGGATAGTTTTTGTGGATCTTATCATCGCCGTACTCTTTTATAAAATCCATAACAACTAAAGCCTTTGTACCGTAAGTCTTGATCAAATGCTCACTTAACTCTTTCTCTAGCTTTAATCTATCCAATTTTTCTTTAATAGTTACTGTATCTGTTTCACTTCCAAACAATTTGTAATCTTTTGTAGAACAGTTGTGTAAATTTTTCCCACTTGAAAATTCCACGAGAAGATCTACTGTATCTTCAGCCATTTTTCTATATGATGTCCATTTTCCACCTGCTATACTGACTAGATTTGATTTTGATTGCTCTATATAATGCTCTCTTACCAAGCCTTTGGTGTCATCTGTATGTTTTAAAGAAACTAGCGGTCTAAGCCCAGCCCAAGAAGAGAGTATATCATTTTTACTTATATCTATACTGAAATATTTTCGCATATGTCTCAAAAGATACTCTATATCATTATCACTGACTTTTGGATGCTCTTGAGGACTTGACTCTTCATCTGTTGTGCCGACCAAACATTTGCCCATCCAAGGAAGCATAAAAAGAACTCTCCCGTCTTCTGTTTTTGGTATCATCAATCCTTCACTGTTTGGTAGAAATTTTTTATCCAAAACTATGTGTATGCCCGAACTAGGCTCTACTATGTCGCGAGCCTCTTTATCATCGATCTTACGAATTGCATCGCAAAAAGCCCCTGTTGCATTGACAACAAAATCGGCTTGAACTTCATATCTTGCATTGCTGATTTTATCTTCTATCTCAACTGTCGATATCTTTCCATTTTCATAGCCAAAATTTACAACTTCACTATAATTTCTAACTTCACAACCCTTTTCTTGAGCACTCTGAAGAAGAGCTAGAGCCATCCTTGCATCGTTAAAAGCACCATCATAGTACCTAACTCCACCTTTTAAACCCTCTTTTTTCACTGAAGGGAAGATTTTCATTATCTCATCTTTGCCTACTATTTGACTCTTTCCCAACCTTCTTTTACCGGAGATCAGGTCATACATCGCTAACCCAGCATATATATAAGGTATCTCGTACCATTTGTAAAGTGGTGTCACAAGGGTAATCGAATGTGCAAGATGTGGTGCATTTTTAAGAATCCTATATCTCTCTTTTAACCCCTCCTTTACCAAATCAAATTGGCTTTTATCTAGGTGCTTAACTGCGGCCTCTAGATATCTGACCCCGCCATGCACCAACTTTGTACTTCTACTGCTAGTACCCTCTGCAAAGTCATTTTTTTCAACCAACAAACAACGAAACCCTCTAAGTGTCGCATCCAATGCGATCCCTGCCCCTGTTGCTCCTCCGCCTATCACCACTACATCATATTTTTGATTATTCATCTGTTTTTATACCTAGCGCCTTAAGATAATTTTCATCACAGCCTACTGGCAATTTCTTTCCGTTTTTATCAACCGAAACATAAGTTATATCTGCACTTGTTACATGTACACATCTTCTTGCTCCTGCGTAAAGCCTCTCTGCATTTACCTCAACGAGAACTTTGATGGATGTATTTCCAACTTTTGTGATTTGCGCATAGAAGCTAACCACATCGCCCACGAAGATAGGCTCTCTAAACTCCAAAGAGTTTACTTTTACTGTAACCACCCCTAAAATTGGGAGGTCTCTAGTCGCCAACGCTCCAGCTATATCTATGTTTGACATAATCCAACCACCAAAAATATTTCCAGCGGGATTTGTATCTTTTGGCAT
>JALSKH010000236.1 GCA_026988975.1 Campylobacteraceae bacterium | reverse complement strand
GCTTTTTTAAACTCTAATCCTTTGATAGTGGTGATAAATTTAGAGTTTTTGTAGATTTTTACACCGATTTTTGGTTCATATATAAAATTATAAATATCACCATCTTTGATCTCTTCTTTGAAAACCGCTATGAATTTTTCGATTTGAGTTTTTATCGGCTCGATATTTTTCTTTGTAGAGTTTTCAAATCCCTCCATAGTAGCTTCTTGCATCTTTTCACTAGATATCATAGATGAGGTTATGTGAAGGGTTATAGCCATAGCTTCATCTGAGTCTATTATATGTAGAGCATTTGAACTCTTGTTTTTGAGATATAATCCTCCGACATACAGATCAAGAAACCACTTGCTTCTGACTCCCGCGCCATTTAAAGTTAAACCATTTTGCAAAGTATCTGGTATCTGTACATCAGAAATTTTAGCTCCAAACGAGAGAGACAAAACAAACAACAATAGCGCAAAAATCTTAAATAAAGTTCTCATTTTAGCCCCAAACCTAAGCTAGGCGCTATCTCTCTCATGGCTTGAATGACATCATATATGAGTTCATCTAGCGTTATATCCAACATTTGCGCCCCTTTTTTGATGACTTCTCTATCCACTCCTGAAGCAAATGATTTTTGTTTAAACTTCTTTTTGACTGATTTTACCTCTAAATCCATCACAGATTTTGATGGTCGTACAAGTGCGCAGGCTGTGATGAGTCCCGCAAGTTCATCTACAGCATAAAGAGTTTTTTCCATTTTTGAGATAGGCTCAACATCGGTACAAATCCCATAAGCATGGCTCATGATAGCTCTGATGATTTCGTCACTATACCCAAGAGGCTCCATAATCTCTTTGGTTTTATGACAATGCTCATCAGGAAATTTTTCATAATCCAAATCATGCAAAAGCCCAACAATCCCCCACTTTTCCTCATCTTCGTCACTCTTTTTAGCAAAATACCGCATAGCCCCCTCGACTGAGAGACCATGAGTCACCAAAGCATCCCCATTGTATTCTTTGAGCAGTTTGAAAGAATCTTCTCTGTTTGGCATACATTCTCCTTTTTTAGATTTTTTCCAAAACTATTTCGTGAGACTCAGACCAAAGGGAGGATTTGTCTCTAAGAAATAGTTTTGGAAAAAATCTAAAAATTTTTTACCATAAGGTATCTTTAAAATTAGATATTATTTTCTCATCTTTTGTGATCAAAGTAGAGTTCCTAGCCATAGTATTTGCTACTATAAGCCTATCAAAAGGATCTCTTGTCCACTCCAAAGAGAGAGATTTTTTAACAACACTATAAAAATCTATATCATCTATAGTTAAATCAATCATATCGTTTAAGTCGCCTATTATATTGTTTGGAGTATCAATTATTCTGCCTATCTCATATAAATATTTTAATTCTAGTTTAACGATTGGTGATATAAAAAGTTTTGTGGCATTTTCAATGCCCTCTATCGCATTAGTTGAAAATTTGCTCAACTCTTTTTCTCTAAGCCAAACCACTATATGAGTGTCTAAATAAATGGTTTCCACTCATCGTCCCAATCTGTATCTATGAGTTCCTTGTCGCTTGCGCAAGATATTTTCTTAGGAATTATAGAGGAGATTCTACTCTTTTTATGTTCAGGCACAACTAAAAGTTTTTTACCATTTCGATTTATCTCAAGTGGTTCATTGCTCAAAAGTACAGAATCAAGCAGTCTATAAAGGTTGCTTCTAAATTTTGATGGTGTAACGGTCATTTTTTACTCCTGAAAACCAGAGTATATCAAAATCGTACACTATTGTCAAATAGCGTACGATAAACAACTTTTTAGTATATTTTCTATATAATTGCAAAAAAATTTAGGACAGATATGATGAATAAAAGTTTTGCAACAGATTTAATCTCTGTTTTGCTAGTTATTATCTCTTTTTTTGTGGTCGAGCCATATAAAAATCTACTACTTTACACGGGGCTTTTTGCACTTTCTGGAGCTCTAACTAATCAGATTGCTATACATATGCTTTTTGAAAAAGTACCATTTTTTTATGGTTCTGGCGTGATCGAGTTAAGGTTTGAAGCTTTTAAAGCTTCTATAAAAAATCTCATGATGAATCAATTTTTTACAAAAGAGCAGATTGATAATTTTTTTGCTCAAGAAGAGAGAAATATAGACTTAAGTGAAGTTATCAATGAGAGTGATTTTACTCCTGCGTTTGATGCTCTTGTTGGAACTGTTATGGAGTCCTCTTTTGGTGGAATGCTAGGTATGTTTGGAGGCGCGGATGCTCTTAGCTCTCTCAAAGAGCCATTTTGCGATAAATTAAAAAGCTCAGTTGAGCAGATTTCACAAAGTGATGATTTTAGGAAAAAACTAGATAGTTATATCAAAAATTCGGGAGTGAGTTCAGATATGCTGGGTTCCATCGAACATATGATAGACAAACGACTAAATGAACTGACACCAAAAATAGTCAAAGAGATAGTGCAAGATTTTATAAAAGAGCACTTAGGTTGGCTTGTTATTTGGGGTGGATTTTTTGGAGGAGTCATAGGACTAATCTCCTCATTGGTGCTTTCCTATGGAGTGTAAATATTTTGGACTTTGCGGTAGTTGCAAAGTTTATGACCTTAGTTATGCCAAGCAGATAGAGCAGAAAAAAGAGTATATAAAAGAGCTTTTTGATATCCAAGACTTTGAGTTTTTTACCTCTGAAAGTGAGCATTACAGAGATAGAGCTGAGTTTAGAATTTGGCATGATGGAGACGATATTAGCTACGGTATGCACAATCTTGAGGGCAAAGGTGTGCTAAAGATAGATGAGTGTCCGAAAGTCTCTCATGAGATTTTTGAATTGATGCCAAAGCTGAGGGATTATATACAAAAAAACGAAGAGTTGCGGGCAAAGCTTTATAGTGTTGAGTTTCTCTCTTGCAAATCTTCTGTTTTGGTTACGCTTATCTATCATAAGCCACTTTTTGAAAAGTTTAAAGATGAGGCAAAAAAACTAGAAAAAAATCTTGATATATCCATCATCGGCAGGGCTAAAAAGATAAAAGTAGTTACAAGTCAAGACTTTATCACTCAGACTCTACATGTAGAGGATAAAAAATATGTATATAAGATACTAGAAGGTGGATTTTCTCAGCCAAACAGCAAAGTAAATGAGAAGATGCTAGAGTGGGTTGTCTCTCATGTAAAGGATGGGAGAGATTTGCTTGAATTGTATTGCGGACATGGAAATTTTACTATGCCTCTTAGTTCCAAATTTTCTAAAGTGCTAGCTACTGAAATCTCTAAAACTTCTATAAAATCAGCCCTTTATAACTCTCAAATAAATGGTATATCAAATATAAAATTTTTAAGAATGAGTGTGGAAGAGCTGACAAGTGCCCTAAAAAAAGAGCGAGAGTTTAAGAGGTTGGCTGATATCGAACTAGAAGAGTATGATTTTTCTCATATATTTGTAGATCCGCCGAGGGCTGGCATAAATAAAGATAGTTTAAAGTTTATATCAAAATTTGAAAATATTATATATATATCTTGCAATCCAACTACTCTTAAAAGAGATTTGGATATACTAAAAGAGGATTTTAGAGTGGTGGATTTTGCTGTTTTTGACCAATTTCCGCATACGAATCATATAGAATCGGGTATAATTTTAAAAAAATAAATATTTCATTTAGAGCAATCTCTTAGAGGGCAAATCCTTCCGTTGGTCTGAGCCTCACAAGATTGCTCTAAATGAAATATAAGGAGTAGTTATGGAATGTCCAATGCCGACTATAAATACAAATGATGCAAATGAGATTAAAAAAATTTTTGAAGAGGTAAAAACTATAGCCATTATCGGTCTCTCGCCAAATGAGACTAAAGATAGCAATATGGTTGGAAAGTACCTCCAAAGTGTTGGGTATAAGATAATTCCAATCTATCCCAAAGATGATTTTATACTAGGTGAAAAGGTTTACAGAAGTCTAAGTGAAGTTCCTGAGAGAGTAGATATGGTAGATATGTTTAGGAAGCCTGCTATCTCTGATAGCTTACTTGATGAAGTTTTAAAACGAGATGATGTGAAAGTTTTCTGGCTTCAGCTCGGAATCGTAAACAATGAAGCATGCCAAAGAGCAAAAGAGGCAGGATTGAAAGTTGTACAAAACAGATGTTCAAAAGTGGAGCATCAAAGAGTTATGGGATAAAGAATGATAAAATTAAGCGAAATAGTCCAAGCAAAGAGGCTTATAAGTGATGTGATAGCAAAAACTCCTTTTATACTTGCACCACTTTTAAGTGAAAGAGTAGGGGCAAATGTATTTTTAAAAAAAGAGAATTTACAGTTAACGGGAGCTTACAAGATACGAGGAGCTTTCAACAAAATAGCCTCTTTAAGTGAAGATGAAAAGTCAAAAGGTGTCGTAGCGGCGAGTGCAGGAAACCATGCGCAAGGTGTTGGATACAGCGCTAGACATTTTGGTATAAAAGCTGTTATTATCATGCCTGAAGCTACGCCTTTACTAAAAGTCACAGGTACTAAAGCCTTGGGCGCAGAAGTGATTTTGCATGGGGATAATTATGATGAGGCTTATTCGTTTGCACTAAAGTATGCCAAAGATAATGACTTGATTTTTATCCACCCATTTGAGGATGAAAAAGTGATAGCAGGGCAAGGTACGGTCGGCTTAGAGATGATGGATGAAATCAAAGATTTAGAGACTATCTTAGTGCCAATTGGTGGCGGTGGGCTCATCACAGGAATCGCTTCGGCTATCAAGCAGATAGATCCAAATATCAGAGTCATAGGAGTAGTTTCACAAGGAGCTCCAGCTATGTACAACTCTTTTAAAGCAAAAGAGGTGCAAAATTCAAAAAATGTCAGAACTATAGCTGATGGCATAGCAGTTCGTGATGTGAGTCCAAAAAATTTAAAGCATATACTAGATATGGTGGATGATGTTGTTACAGTCGATGATGAAGAGATAGCTACAGCAGTATTGTATCTTCTTGAGAGACAAAAGATAGTAGTTGAGGGAGCAGGTGCGACGGGAGTGGCTGCAGTGATGCACGGAAAATTTGATTTTAAAAAAGATGAAAATATAGGCATAGTTCTAAGTGGTGGAAACATAGATGTGCAGATGCTCTCAGTCATCATAGAGAAAGGTTTGATCAAATCGCATAGAAAGATGAAGCTACTCATAACGCTCATAGATAAGCCAGGAGCTCTTATGTACTTGACTGATATCTTAAGAGATGCAAATGCAAATATCATACAGATTGATTACGACAGAACTTCAACAAAGCTAGCTTATGGGGATGCCAAGATTACGATAGTTTTGGAGACCAAGGGAGTGGAACATCAAGAGCATATAAAAGAGATGCTGCAAAACAACGGCTATGCTTACGAAGAGGAGCTCTAAAAGATGGCTATCGGTATATTGACTTCAGGTGGAGATTGTGCGGGGATGAATCCTGCTATCAAAAAGTTTGTAGATTATAGCTTTGATAAAGCTCTTAAGCCATATCTTATATATGATGGCTTAGAGGGGTTGATTGATGGAAATATCAAGGAAGCCAAACATAGTGATGTTGCAGGCATCATTCATGAGGGTGGAACAAGATTGCGTTCATCAAGGTCAAAGAGATTTTTTGAGTTAAAATATAGACAACAAGCATATGAAAATCTACAAAAATTAGGCATAAACAGACTTGTTATCTTAGGTGGAGATGGCTCTTTTAGGGCTTTAAAGCAGTTTTATGATGATTTCGGTGTTGATTTTGTAGGAATTCCTGCAACTATCGATAATGATATATTTGGGACTGATTATTGTCTAGGTGTCGATACCGCCTTAAATATGATAAGGTATGCAACGGACGCCATAAGAGATACTTCGGCATCATTTAAAAGAGCCTGCGTTGTAGAAACTATGGGGCGAAATTGTGGATACTTAGCACTTGTTTCGGCTGCAACTTGTGGTGCAGAAGTTTGTATAATTCCAGAGTTAGAGTATGATCTTGCAAGTCTCTCAAAGAAGTTAAAAAAACAGTTGCACGAGGGAAGAAAGTATATTGTCGCAGTTGTCGCAGAGGGAACTAACAGCACAAAAAAACTGGTAAAATGGCTAGAAAAAGATGTAGGCATTGAGACAAGGGCAACGATACTAGGACATACGCAAAGAGGTGGAAATCCAACAGTTTACGATAGGCTTATGGCTACCGAATTTGTGATCCATGCCATAGATAAACTCTTGAGCAAAGAGTCAAAAGATGGCTTGGTGGTAGTTTACAGAGATGGAGAGTTTAAGTTCGTAACTATAGACTATGTAAATTCACAAAAATTCCAAATCAAAAAAGAGCTTTTGGAATTGGCTAGTAAAATGGTGGGGTAATTTTAGTGTGATAGAGGATGGATAAAAATTTAAAGATGATATTTAACTATCACAATAGAACCAAACATTACTATGCGAGATATGCTAAAAGTATAGGATTTATGGATTGGGCAAATCAACCAGATCCATTTAGGAGCTATGAGGAAGCTCTACATGTAGAGCTTCCTTTGGCTTCTAATA
This sequence comes from Campylobacteraceae bacterium, assembly GCA_026988975.1. Taxonomy (GTDB): domain Bacteria; phylum Campylobacterota; class Campylobacteria; order Campylobacterales; family Sulfurospirillaceae; genus JAADIZ01. The sequence goes on along the minus strand of JALSKH010000236.1, from coordinate 17,458 downwards.
ACTCCACTCCACCATATAGTTCAATATTTACAGATGATCTTCCATCTTCTCTTTTGTCGATTGATTCTATTTCTCAGCTTTTTCAATTTTCGCTTGGTATTTCAGCGATAAAATCTAGTGGAGATAGTGTTTGGGCGCTTAGATGTAACGCCTCTAGTGGAAATCTTCATCCGAGCGAAGCATATTTGATTTTGCCTCCAATTGATGGCATTTCTGAACTGAGTACACTTTCTCATTATAGTCCAAAAGACCATTCCCTCGAAGTATTAAAATCTTTTAATACAGATATTTGGGATAATGTTCAGGAGGGTACATTTTTATTTGCTCTTAGTTCAATCGTATATAGAGAAGTTTGGAAGTATGGGGAGAGAGCTTTTAGATATGTGATGCTCGATATAGGTCATGCCCAAAGAGCAGTTGAAATAAGTGCCAAAATCTTGGGTTGGAAAGTTGGATTACTTAAAGATATTGATGATAATTCTATGTGTAAAATCTTAGGGTATAATCAAATCGGAAGGATTGAAAAAAAAGAACATGAAATACCTGAGATTTTTTTGCAAATTTCTCCTGATAAAATAAAAAAAACTGTAAATATGGATGTCATATCATCAAATACAAAACTACCGAGGGCAAATCGTTTAGCTCCAGATTATCAGGATTGGGAACTGATAGACGAGATTATAAATGCTACAAATTCATCTATTGAAACAAAGTTGGCTTGTGAGAATATAGTAGAGTACGAGAGACACCCCACTAAAAATTCAAAAACAGTGGTACTGGAGAGAAGAAGTGCTCAAATGATGAACAAAGAAGACTCAAAGATTGATTATGAACAATTTATAACCATCATGAAGAGCACAAAAATCTCTTTTTTAGGTTTGCAAAATGTAGCAAATTTGATTATTTTTGTTCATAATGTAGATGGTTTAAAACAAGGATTGTATCTATATGCAAGGGTAAATCACACTATTGGTGAATTAAAAAAGGCACTTAAAAGTGATTTTATTTGGGAAGAGATAGATGATGATTTGTATTTGCTAAATTACGGTGACTATAGAGAGATATCCAAGCAGATTTCATGCTCTCAAAGTATAGCAAGTGATGGAGTTTTTAGTCTTGGTATGCTATGCCGATTTTCAGATGAGATATCAAAGTATGGAGAACATAGGTATAAAGAACTGTTTTGGGAGTGTGGTGCTATAGGGCAACAACTCTATATTGAAGCCACATCTCTTGGCTTAAGTGCTACAGGTATAGGGTGCTTTTTGGATGATGCCTTTCACGAGTTACTTGGGCTGAAAACAGATACATTCCAGTCACTATACCATTTTACGATAGGCAGAGCTATAGTAGATAAAAGAGTTAAAGACATTGTGCCATATAGCGTAAGATAGCTTCTTTATGGAAGCTTATTGAAAAAATCTAAAGCTCTTTGTAAGTCCTCTTTTGTGTCGATGCCAAAACTTTTGCTTTGTACTTCTACCATCGCTACTTTTTTATCGTGGTATATGGCTCTTAACTGCTCTAGTTTTTCTATGTTTTCAAGGGGAGATGGTGGTAAAGAGCAGAACTCTTTGAGAGATTTTTTTGTAAATCCATAGATACCAAGATGCCCAAAATAACTCTCATGCTCTTCTCTGTCATAGGGGATCTTGCTTCTTGAAAAGTATATGGCATTGTTTTTGTCATTGATGATTACTTTGACATAGTTTGGGTCATTTGCATCTTTTTTATCGATGATTTTATAGCAACTTGTCATCATTATATCTTCGTTTTCGTTGATGGATTTCTTGACTCTATCTATGACTTTTTGCACAACGCTAGTTTCGATAAAAGGCTCATCAGCTTGTACATTGATGATGATTTCATCTTTATTTAGGTTTAGTTTGTCTGCGGCTTCATTTATCCTATCAGTCCCGCTTTGGTGTTCGCTACTTGTCATGACAGCCTCAAATCCATAATCTTTTGCTAAATTGACTATCTCTTGTGAATCGGTAGCTATGGCTACACTATCTAGTTTTGAGACAGCTTTTGCAGTTGCGATGACCATGGGAAAGCCATTTATGTTTGCCAAGACTTTATTTGGAAATCTATTTGATGCGATTCTAGCAGGAATGATTATCATGCTAAATCTCCTCGCTTAAAAATTTCAAAATTTCCTCTTGAATATCCTCTTTTTGGAGTACCTTTTTATGTATGATTTCTTTGTCAAATAGTGCCGATATAGACTTTGGAACCTCTACATGTAGAGATTTGCTGAAGCTTTTTAGTGCCTCCTTGTCATCTTTTACTTCTTTGTCTTCAACCGCACTTGCCATAGTCGTTGCAAATTTTGTCCATTCGGCAGTTGAGCAAGCTATAGCAGGCAAATCATCATTTTTCAGCTCTTCATAAGCTTTTAGAGTAGTTGCAGTGTGAGGATCCATGACATAACCCTTCAGAGTATACTCTTTTATCTTCTTTTTGGCGAAGTCATCATCACTATAAACTGCATCAAAATCTTCTCTCAAGCTTTTTAACTCTTCTGCGGTTAGTTTGTAGCATCTTTTTGTTTTTAAGTCATTCATCAACTCTTTGCACCTTGAAGCGCCAAATTTGTCAAACAGTACCCGCTCAACATTTGAAGAGATGAGTATATCCATAGCAGGTGAAGTTGTCTTTAAAAGTTTTCTATCTCTTATGTCGTAAACTCCTGTGTTTATTAGGGCGCTTAAGATATTGTTGATATTTGAAGCAATCAAAATCTTTTTGATTGGCAAACCAATCTTTTTAGCGTAATATGCCCCCAAAGCGTTACCAAAGTTTCCACTAGGAACGATGGCATAAAAAGAGCCCCCACCTTGTATATCAGAAGTTTTTAGAAGAGATATATATCCATATATGTGGTAGATGATTTGAAATATAATCCTACCAAAGTTTACAGAGTTTGCTGCACTTAGTTTTATATTTTTACTCTTTAGAGCCTCTATAAAAGATGGTGAAGCTAGAAGGGATTTGAGTGAGTTTTGTGCATCATCAAAGTTTCCTACAATTCCCAAAACTTTGAGATTCTTACCCTCTTGAGTGACCATTTGAAGTCTTTGAACATCACTTGTCCCGCCATCTGGGTACATACATACGACTTTGATATTTGGCTTATTTGCAAAAGTATCAAGAGTAGCAGGACCTGTGTCACCACTTGTTGCAGCCAAGATGAGATAGTTTTGTTTCTTCTTTTTTGCTAGATTTGAAAGAATGTAACCAAAAGGTTGCAGTGCCATATCTTTAAAAGCACGAGTAGGACCATGGTAGAGTTCATTTATATATAGATCCTCTTCAATCTTTACAACAGCAGTAGGGTTACTTTTGTCATCAAAATTATCATAAAGAGAGAGTGCCTTATCTATAATCTTTTCATCAATGTCAATTTTAAACTTCAAAAGTATCTCTTTAGCAACCTCTTTATAGTTTGATTTAACTGCCTTTTGAAAAAAATCACTCTGAAGTTTTGGCAAAGTTTTAGGTGCATACAGACCACCAAAACTAGCACTAGGGTTTAAAATAGCATATGAAAACTCAACCTCTTTTGGTTTTAAATTATCATTTCCTCTTGTCTCTATAAACATCAAATAGTTCCTTATTTTATTTTTGTACCAATTCCATCACTAGTGAAAAGCTCTAGTAGTAAAGAGTGCTCTATCCTGCCGTCTATGATGTGAGCACTTTTGACCCCGCCATTTAGAGCCTCTAAGCAAGCATCTGTTTTTGGTAGCATACCACCTGTGATGGTTTTATTCTCTTTTAGGGTTTTTATCTCATCTCTGTTTAGTGTGGAGATTAGCTCTTTGTCTTTATCTAAAATTCCAGCAGTATCGGTTAAAAATATGATTTTTTGTGCCTTTAATGCCACAGCAATTTTGCTAGCAGCAAGGTCTGCGTTGATGTTAAAGCCAGGATGATTCATGCCCCCTGTCGCTATGGGAGCGATCACGGGGATAAAGTTTTCATTGATCAAACCCTCTACAACACTTTTGTCTATATCTGTAATCTCGCCAACAAGTCCATACTTTTCTTCGTTCAGTGCTTTTGCTTTTATAAATCCTGCATCTTTTCCTGTTATACCGATGGCTTTAGCTCCACTTTGGTTTAGAAGGTTTGTTATGTGCTTGTTAATGCTTCCACCAAGCACCATCTCTACCACTTCCATAGCATCACTGTCTGTCACTCTGAGACCATCTACAAAATGGCTGTCAAACTCAAGTTTATCGAGTAGATTGCTTATCTTTTTTCCACCACCATGCACTATGACTGGCTTTATGCCTACAAGATACAGAAGAACTATATCTTGAGCAAATTTTTCTCTTAACTCAGGATTTTCTTGTGCTGAGCCACCATATTTGATGACGACAGTTTTTTTGTTAAATTTCCTTATATAAGGAAGAGCATCCATAAGGATTCTTGCTTGTTGTATCTTTTGTTTGATGTTGTACTCCTTGATATGCGATTTTATCTAAAATTGTCTAAAAAATCGTTGTTGCCAACTTTTTCAATTATTTGGCTAATGGTCTCTAGTAGTTCAACGATCTCATTATTGCATATATCAAATATAACAACCGCATCTAAATCAAAATAGTGATGTGACAAAATATCTCTTATCCCTTTAATCTCTTTCCATTTGATATGTGGATAGTGAATAAATAGCTTTTTGTTTGTTAATTTGTCTATATTTTTTAAACTCTCTCCGATGGCTATGAGTTTCATACATATACTATCAAGTTTTTCCTGTCCTTCATCGCTATCACAAAAATCATCAGCACTTTTTGCAAAAGAACATCTTTTTTCAATCACAATTAAAGCATCTTTTACCTGTTTTAGCGTATCTAAAATCAACTCTTTATCATACAGCATAAATACCATCTCTTAAAATTCGTTTTTTTAGATAAGGGTTCATTTTGTCTCTTAACCTGATAATATCCACCTTGAGATTAAGATCCTTCTCTATATATTGTTTAATAGCTACCATATCTAAAAGTTTTGGATGCATTTGCACGAAAATATCTATATCACTGTTTTCGTTTGCTTCGTCTCTTGCGTAGCTTCCAAATATACCTATCTTTTCAACATTATAATCTTTATGAAACTCTTGAAAATGCTCTTTAAGATAGTTTAGTAAAATATTTTTATTCATAAAAAACCTCGCTATATTTTACTATTTTACCTAAAATTGTCTAAAAAATCGTTGATTTTATCTTTGATATTTTTTGATATCTCTATATCTAGTTCCATTATCGAGAGATTTAATCCAAAAGTTTCCATTTTGACAGCATCTTTTTGTGTCGTTAGTATTGAGGTTGCACTATGTTTTTTTACTATTTTGTTTAGTTCATCTTTTGAAAAGGCATGATGGTCTTCAAAGTATATCTTATCGATTAGATTTTCAGGTAAATACTTATCTAATCTTTGTGGTTTTGATATGGCAGTTATGAGTATCATTTTGTCTGTTTGGTTTGTTATCTTTACCACTCTTTTGAAGTCCACATCCTCTTTTAGCACTATATCTGCATTTTTATATAGGTACTTTGGTTCTCTATATGCACCACTTGGCAGACAAAAAGGAAGGGTTGGTTCTGCTTTTGGCTTTATAAGTATATCAAATTTTTTTATATCTGATTTGCTAAAACCATCATCTAAAAAGATGATTTCGCACTTCAAATCCTTAGCATATTTTATAGCTTTTTTTCTATCTTCACTGACGATAACGGTTGCATTTGGTAGTGATTTTGCGTATAGCATAGCTTCATCGCCACTTTTATCTACGCCACACAGGATTTTGTTATTTTGCGATACTAGAATCAAACCTTTGCTCTGTCTACCATATCCTCTTAGGATAATCGCACAATCTTTTTGTTTTTTTGCCAGTGCTATCGTCACAGGAGTCTTTCCACTTCCACCGATAGTGAGGTTTCCTGTGCTGATGATTGGGATATTAAAGTCAATTTTTTTAGCAAATACTCTTTTGGATATGACTATCAAGCAGTAAATAGATGTCAATGGGAGCAGGAGAAAAGAGAGGAGGTATTGGAAAAAGCCTTTTGGGTAGAAGAGATACTCCTCTACCCAAAGAACAACTCTAGCTCTATCAAACACGAGTTTTTGAAACTCCTTTTATCTTTTCGCAAATGTAATAAACATCTTTGTCGCTTAGACTAGGATAGATAGGTAAAGATAGTATCTTTTGATAGTTTGTAAGAGCAGTTGGAAAGTCATTTACTCTCATGTTGTACTTTTTTCTATAGTATGTCAAAAGGTGCAATGGTATATAGTGAAGTGCGGTATTTATCCCCTTGTCTTTGAGTTCTCTTGCAAAACTATCCCTATTTTTATCTACTTTTATGATGTATTGACTAAATATATGGTCTCGAACTTCCACAGGAGTGCTGACATGACCACAATCTTTTAGTTCATCATCATAAATCTTTGCTATCTGTTGTCTTCTTCTTATAAAATAGTCATTTTTTTCTAATTGACCTAACGCGTAAGCTGCATTTAGTTCATTCATGTCATATTTCAACCCAATATCTACGACATCATAAACATATCCAAGATTTCCGTAAGCATCCCAACCATCATTGATGATGGCATGGTTTCTTAGCAACATTGCTCGCTCTTTGAGGCTTTCGCTGTTTGTACACATCATGCCGCCACTCGCTACTGCATGTTTCATTTGTGGAGAGAATCTAAAAGTGGTTATATCGGCTTTCAGTCCTCCTATTTTTGCTCCATTAAATGTAGCACCAAGAGCTTCAGAGGCATCTTCTACAACCTTGATATCATAAAGTTTTGCTATTTTATATAGTCTGTCCAGCTTGGTTGGTTGACCTGCTATGTGGTTTATGAAAGCACCTTTTAACTTTTTGCTGCGATTATTTTCAAGTAACTTTTCAAATTTGTCTAAGTCTATATTGAAATCATCCTTGTCTATATCTACAAATATGGGTTCAGCATCAAAGTGTCTTATAACTTCTGCGACTGATGGGAAAGAGTTCACAGAGCAGATGATTTTATCTCCTCTTTTAAGGTCAAGCGCACACATGGCAAGGTGCATAGCAGAAGTACCGTTGTTAGTAGATATGGCATACTTACATCCTATGTATTTTGTAAAATCACTCTCAAGTTTTTCTACTTTATTTGCTTTTTCCAACTCTATCACTTCATTGACATACTTTTTCTCTTTGTTGTCAATGTACGGTTTGTAAAACGGGATCTCTTTGACGCTTAAATTCATCTTGTTTCCTTATAGTTTTATATCTCTAGGGTATAGAAAATCATGACCTATCGTTCTATCTCCTATCTTTGCTATCAATGGTAATTTTCTTTTAAATTGATTTTTATATATTTTCTCTTTTAGCAGTTTTATGAGATTTTGTTCATATCCCGCTTCTAACATCTCTGCTTCACTCATTCTGTTGTCTATAAAATCTTCTAAAGCTTTGTCGATAGTGGCATATGTATAGCCTAGATCATCTTCATCACTCTGACCCTCCCATAGATCAGCTGAAGGTGGCTTTGAGATTATCTCTTTTGGTATGCTTAGATATGTTGCAAACTCAAAAATTTGTGTTTTATAGAGGTCGCCTATGGGGTTGAGTGCACTTGCTAAGTCGCCAAAAAGTGTGCCATATCCCAAAAGAAGTTCACTTTTGTTGCTAGTTCCTAAAACCAAAGCACTCTCTCGCGCAGAGATATCATAAAGCACAGACATCCTGGCTCTTGCACTAAAATTTCCAATCCGAAGATTGCTAACGCGAGCATCTTTAAAGTATGCTTCTAAAATGGGCGCTATACTAATCTTTTCATATCTTATGTTAAATTTATCGCATAAAAGCAGTGCATCGTCCAAACTATTTTGACTGGAGTTTGCCGAGGGCATCATCACTCCAAGAAGAGCATCTCCAAAAGCTTTTTTTGCCAATACCGCAACGACTGCAGAGTCAATACCACCACTTATACCAAGTACAACATTTTTCAATCCTGTTTTATATACTTCATCCTGAAGAAATTTGATAAGATATGACTCGATAAGCTGGTATTTACTCAATATAGTACCTTTGTTTGGTATAATAATCATGTAATTATACTGAAGAAAATATTAATTACTTCTTTATAAGTAGTATGTTTTATTAAGATTGGATTAAACTTGATAGTAGGAGATTTAAAAATGGTGAAGATAAAACAAAAACCGTGTGGTATGTATATGACAAACTGCTATATAGCAGAGGTTGATGGAAAAGAGTTTATAATTGACCCAGGCATTGACGCTGATAAATGGGTAAAACAAAATGTCAAAAATCCTGTTGCGATTTTAAACACTCATGGGCATTTTGATCATGTTTGGAGCAATGCAGAGTTAAAAGAGTTTTATAATATACCTATATATACACCTAAAGATGATGTTTTTATGTTGCAAAATGATCCTTTTTCTCAAAATACTCCACCAAGCAAAACAGATGTGGAGGTAGTGGGAGATGAAGAGTTCGAGATAGATGGCGTGAAGATAAAGTATCTCTTTTTTCCAGGACATACACCAGGGTGCAGTGCTATTTTGATAGAAGATATGCTTTTTAGCGGGGATTTTGTCTTTAAAGATTCGATTGGAAGAGTGGATTTTCCATTTAGTGATGCGCAAGATATGAAAAAAAGCATAGAAAAGTTTCTAAAGATCCAAGAAAATTACAAAATCTATCCAGGACACGGAGAGAGTACGACAGTGTGGAGAGAACAAAATACTCTTCCAAATTGGTTAAATTATATTTAAAATCTCCTATAAAGTGTCATTTTTAGATTATATTAAGCGGGGGGGGGTAAAATTACAAATGATTTTTATCTATTAGTATCTATTATTATTTAGATAGCTATTTGATATAGATCGAATTAGTAACTTTGTTTAAAGTTAATATACTAAAAAAATGTCTTGTGAGATTGCGTCTTTCAACCCACTTTTTTAGGAAAAATTCTTTTTATTAGGTGAGATGAAAGATGAACAACATGAGTATGAGACAGATTTTATTGAGTTCTTTTGGTGCGATGATCGTTGCATTGATTGTAGTTAATGGTATAAGTTATATGGCGATGAATAGATCAGCGAGTGCCATAGTAGAAGTTGAGCGGACAGATGCTTTGATGGCAAATGTTGCAACAGTGGAAAAGTCGGTATTGAAAGCCGTGAACTATTCAGATATCTATTCGATATCTAAAGAAAATGTTGATTTGCAAAAGTATATGAGTGAATCAGACGCTACAGCGAAAGCTTTAGTTCATCTGCAATCAAAAATTCAAAATAAAACTTTAAAAAACACACTTGCAAAAATGAATCAAGATATCGCCGATATAAACAAACAAGTAAAATCACAAGAAAGCATAGCCGAGATAAAAGGTTATCAAAACGAGTTGATGGGTTTATTGGACAAGGCTCATAAGCTTATCATGACAAAACAAAAGAGTGTGGCACAGAAAAATAGAGATGCTATTTTTAATTTTAAATCAACCATAACTATTGTAGCTATCATCGCCATCATCATTGCTATAATTTTAGCTTTTGTAGTTTCAAGTTTTATGGTAAGAAATCTTTTTACCATCCAAGAGGCTGCCGAAGAACTCTCTAGTAGTGATGGAGATTTGACAAAACGACTTCCCGTCATAGGTAAAAATGAGATAGGCTCAGTAGCAATCGCAGTCAATACCTTCATACAAAAGGTACAAGAGTCCATAAAAAGTGCAAAAGAGAATGGAAGTGAAAATACCTCTGTGGCGGCTGAGCTTTCAGCTACTGCTCTTGAGATAGGAAAAAGAGCCGAAGATGAGTCATCGTTAGTTGCCGAAACTGCACAAATAGCAGAAGAGACATTTGCAAAACTAGAGAGTGCTGTTGCATCCGTAAATGATAGCGAAGGAAATGTCAAACATGCTCTTAGTGTTCTAAATGATACAAGGCAAAGTATAAGCGATCTGTTAGATATAGTAAAAGATAGTGCCGTAAAAGAGAATGAGTTGGCAGACAACATTCTCAACCTTCAAGAAGAGACTAAAAATGTAAAAGAGATACTAGGCATCATAAGCGATATAGCAGATCAGACAAATCTACTAGCTCTAAATGCAGCCATAGAAGCGGCTCGTGCAGGAGAGCATGGTAGAGGATTTGCCGTTGTGGCAGATGAAGTTAGAAAGCTAGCTGAGAGAACGCAAAAAAGTCTATCTGAGATCTCCGCAACTATAAATCTAGTAACTCAATCCGTTAGCAATATAAGTGAAGAGATGCAAAAAAATACAAAAGAGTTTGAAAAAGCCATAGATAACTCCGTCGAGGTTGAAGGAACCATAGACGATGTCCACGCCACGCTTGAAGAGGCAACAAAAATCAGCCAAGCATCCGCCAAGAGTTCAAATGAAATCTCTGGTGAGATGAAAAATGTCATAGAAAATATGAGAAATATAACAACAGTTTCAACTCAAAATGCAAGAAGCGTAGAAGAGATAGCAGCTGCCGCAGAGCATATGAGTCACTTGACGGAAGACTTAAACTGTTCGTTGGAGTTGTTTAAAGCATAAATTTTTACCACGCTATTTGGCGTGGTAATTTTTGTTTATGTTTTTTAGTTTTGTTTTTAAGACATGATTTTCTAAGACTACTGCTTGAAAGATACCCTCGAAGATCTTTATCTCATTTATCTCGCCGATAACTTTAACTTCTCGTTTTCTTAAATCTTCAAACTTTGCTTTTGCATTAAAGTTGATTATGTCTCCATTTTTCGCTGGTGCCAAAAATTTGACTTTTGAAGAAATTGTGACTAAGTTCACCTCATTTATCGCCAATATCGCGGCATACTCTGCAGCCCCATAGATGAATCCATTATGTATGAGTCCCATCGTATCTACCACCATATCATCAGTAGTTTGCAACATAGTTTCAGAGCGACTCTCTTCTAAGGATACGACACTTCCGCAAAGGCTTTTTTTTATTTTTTGATGAGTGTTGATTTCATCTTCTAATTTCAATCCAAGATACTCTTTTTCTCCTGATAAATCCTCTTCGTTTTCAGCTATATCATCTTCAAAATTCTCTTCAATCGGAGCGATTTTATCTATCTCTTCACGAGCTAAGTCTCTAGCTTCATTTGCCATACATTTTCCTCTTTTTTGCTCTGCATGTAGAGCCTTTTGTGTAATATCGGTAATTTATTTACTTAGTTTAACATAGACTCTTTTTGGAGCAGGATATCCCTCTATCGTTAAGTTTTGATCATTTGGGTTTAGAAAATTTTCTAAACTTTCTCCCTGTATCCACTCGGTTTTTCTTTGTTCGTTTAAGTCTGTTTTTCTTATCTCTAAAACTTCAAAGTTTGAAAATTTTGCTCTTTTTGCCCAATTTTCAAGTGCTTTTATAGTGGGGATAAAATATATATTTGGGATTTTTGAGTATCTATCTTGTGGAGTAAGAGCTATAGGCTCAACTCCATCTATCATAAAAGTATCAAGTATCACATATCCGTCGTTATTTAATCCATTTTTCAAAGCCTTTAGCGCAGTTATCGGATCACTTCTATGGTATAAAACACCCAAACAAAATATAACATCAAATTTGTTTTCATAAAATGGAAGATGCTCTATGCCCAAAAGTTCAAACTCTATATCTGTGCGTAAAAAGTGATTTATAAAGTCAAATTGAGTTTTATAGTGGATGGATGGATCAAATCCGACCAATTTTTTAGGGTTCTGCTCTAGCATTCTAAAGAGATAGTATCCGTTATTACAGCCGATGTCTGCTACACATTTGTCTTTTAAGTTAAAATATGGAGATATAAGATTGTATTTTATCTGGCTTTGCCACTCACTATCTATAAATGTGTCAAAAAGCTCAAAAGGACCTTTTCTCCAAGGTCTAAGCTCCCATGTGAGTGTTTTTATCTCCTCTTTCTGCTTAGAGCTTAGCTCGGTGCTATCTATCTTGATGATGTCGCCTAGTGAAAAGTTTACATTTTTTATTTTGGGCAAAGTAGCTAAGCTCTCTCTTAAAGATTTTATATTTTTCCACTCATACCACTTAAGTCTATCAGTTCGGATTTTATCTATATCTATCAATTTGAGACCGCTTTTTTTACGCTGTTTGTCACATCTTTATACTCTAGCAGATTTTTATCGCAAGTTTTATGATAAACTCCCATAGAGTCATAATACTCATGGCATTCGTTGTAATATCTTGTAGAGACACCTCTATCGTTAAAATAGAGACATCCACTAAAAAGCAGAGCTATGGCAAGGGTTAATAATATTTTCATTTGATTATGATAACATTTCATTTATGATACACTACTTAAGGAGTTGATATGTCTGTGGGATTTATTGTTGTTATAGTTATCGTTATTATAGTTGTATTGATGTACAATTCATTGATATCAAAGAAAAATCAGGTGCAAAATATCTTTGCAAGTGTCGATACGATACTAAAGAAAAGATACAATCTCATACCAAATCTTGTCTCTAGTGTTCAAGAGTATATGAAGCATGAAAAGAGCATACTAGAGGATGTGACCAAACTCCGCTCTATGGCAAATAAGCCAAACTTAAGTGATGAACAAAAGATAGAACTTGATGCAAAAGTGAGTTCAGCCCTTCGCTCTATCATGGTAGCAGTTGAAAATTATCCAAATCTAAAAGCAAATGAAAATGTAATGCATCTCCAAAGAACTCTAAATGAGATAGAAGAGCAAATCAGTGCTGCAAGACGAGCATATAATCAAGCAGTGACTGACTACAATAACGCTATAGAGATGTTTCCAACAAATTTTATGGCTTCGATGATGCACTATAGAGCAAAAAAAGTATTTGAGATACAAGAGGCACAGAGAAAAAATATAGATGTAAAAGAGTTGTTCGATAAATAGGGATAGTTAGGTATGAAATCATTAAGTGAAATTACAGATTTTTACTATACAAATCTTCATCCTGTTCTAAAAGAGTTGGAAAAGAGGAGAGAAAATGTAAAATCAAGAATCTTGATGGTTTTTGGTGTTGTTCTTTTGATGGATTTTATGGTTTTTTCATATGCAAAAAATCATCTTGATTGGTTATTTTTTACAAATGTAGCTATCTTGGGTTTTGCATATAAGTTTTTAAAACAAGACTATACAAAAGAGTTTAAAGACAGAGTTATAAAGCCCTTGATCAGTGCTATTGATGAAAATTTAAACTACTCTAAAGATGAACATGTACAAGAGTTTAAATTCATAAGTTCACAACTCTTTGCGACTACCCCAGACAGATTAGAGGGGAATGACTATATAAGTGGCGATGTAGATGGAGTAGGGATTGAATTATCAGACATACATGCGCAAAAGAGGCATCTTGACTCCAAAGGCAAAGAGAGTTGGAGCACTATATTTAAAGGTCTGTTTATCATTTGCGAGTTTAATAAAAAATTCAGTGCAAGAACTCTTGTTCTACCGGATGTTGCACAGAGTTCGTTTGGAGATTTAGTAGGTGGTTGGTTTCAGTCACACAATAGTGCCAGAGGTGAATTGGTTAAGATGGACAATCCTGAATTTGAGAAAAAATTCGTAGTTTATGGCAGTGATCAGATTGAAGCCAGGTATATACTGACACATTCACTCATGAAGAGATTATTAGAATTTCGCAAGAAGAGTTCAAAAAACATACATGTATCTTTTATATATTCACATATCTATATCGCTATAGATTACGGCAGGGATCTTTTTGAACCATCTGTGTTCAAGTCGCTTTTGGATTATAAAGTTGCTATGGATTATGTACATACTCTATATCTTGCTATTGGCATCGTAGAAGAGTTAAAACTAAATGAAAAATTATGGAGCAAGATATGAGTATATTGTTGTTGAGTATCAAGGATTTTTTTACTGTTAAAATGTTGAAGTATGCGATTTTGCCTTTTTTGGCAACTTTGGTGATAATGTACATACTCTTTTTTGTTCTAGCAGGTGTCGGGCTAGATAGCATGCATGCGAGTTTAGATGTTCATAGTGTCACAACTACAATGCAAAATGGCATACCACACACAGATACTTTTTCTGCCCATGTTCAAAACTCTTCAATTATACAATTTTTGATGAAGTATGCGCTTACATCTTGGTTGGCTTCATTTCTGGTCTATGCCGTAGGTGGTTTTTTCGTGCTTTACGCTTCTGTGTTTATAGCCGTTATCGTGCTTGGATTTATGACACCTATGATTTTAAAAGAGTTGCAAAGAAGGCACTATAGTGATGTTGAGATGAGAGGGTATTCAAATCCTGCTGAGGCACTGTTTTTAGTTCTAAAGTGGGTGTTTGTGATGATACTGCTATTTTTTCTGTTGATCCCGTTTTATTTTATACCGCTTTTAAATATCATCGCTTTTAACCTGCCTCTTTACTACTTTTTTCACAAGATGCTGATATACGATATAAGTTCAAACATAGCAACAAGAGAACAAAGCGATATGATAAGATACCTAAACAGAGGATCACTAAGGATGAAAACACTATTTTTGTACATAATATCACTCGTCCCTTTTGTGATCTTTTTTGTCTCTGTATTTTATGTCGTGTATCTTGGAAATACCTATTTTGTTGAAATTAGAAAATTAAGGAGTGAGAAATGAAGAGTGTTTTAGAGTTATTTGAAGAGATTTCAGCTATTCCTAGATGTAGTTATGAGTCTGATGAGTTGAAAGATTATCTTTTGGATTATGCTAGAAAGACGGGTTTTGAGGCAAAAGTCGATGAAGCACAGAATGTTTTATGCAAAAAAGGTGAGCCAAAAGTTTGCTTGCAATCCCACTACGATATGGTTTGTCTAGGAGACGCTCCAAAAGTGGAGTTGGTTTATGATGGAGATATATTAAGAGCAAAAAACTCAACTCTAGGAGCAGATAACGGCATGGGTGTAGCGATAATGCTCTACTGCATGCAAAAGTACGACAACCTAGAGACACTTTTTACCGCAAATGAAGAGGTTGGCTTGATAGGAGCTTCAAATCTGAAGTTAGAGATAACAGCTCCAAATATCCTAAATATAGACTCAGAAGATGAAAATGCCATATGTATAGGATGTGCAGGTGGAAGTGATGTGATTTGTGAAAAAAA
Source organism: Campylobacteraceae bacterium (assembly GCA_026988975.1). Taxonomy (GTDB): domain Bacteria; phylum Campylobacterota; class Campylobacteria; order Campylobacterales; family Sulfurospirillaceae; genus JAADIZ01. The sequence continues at coordinate 2,327 of JALSKH010000236.1, read as the reverse complement.
GATAGAGTTCGCTCCACTGCAAAAAGGTGAGAAGATTTTTAAAGCAACTGTGGTTGGATTGCCCGGAGGTCACAGTGGCGTAGATATAGACAAAAATGTACCCTCAAGTATCAAAATATTAGCAAGATTTTTATGTGAGCATGATTGTGAACTCATAGATATAAAAGCAGGAGAGAGAAGAAACTCCGTAGCAAGAGATGCCGTAGCCACCTTTACATGTAGAGATAATTTAAAAGATACCAAGCATATAGAGATAACTCAAGTAGAAGATAGTGGCTATAAAAAGATAGAAAATTCAAAGCTGATCATCAAAACCATAGATGCCTTTTCCCAAGGTGTAAGAGCGTGGAATAAAGAGTTAAATATCCCTCAAGACAGTGCAAACCTCGGAGTAGTTGAATTAGATGGGAACAATTTTAAAATCATAATTTCTCTAAGAAGCATGAGCGATGATGATATGGATACTTTAGAGGCTCAAACAAAGTCATTTTTCGAGATCAGCGGTTTTAAGACATCGTTTCCATCCAGACATGAGGCTTGGACGCCATATATCGGTGATTTTGCAAAAGAGGTAAAAGATATAGCATCAAAATATATACCAAATATAAAATTTGAAGCCATACACGCAGGATTGGAGTGCGGCATACTCATAGCTAAACAAAAGAGCCCAAAAGAGGCAGTATCGATAGGACCAAATATCAGATTTCCACACTCCACAAGAGAAGAGTGTGATTTGAATTCAGTAGAGAAAATCAAACAAGTTGTAGAGGGGATTATCTCGCTTTAAAACTCTCTTTGCTTTTGCAAAATTCGCTTAAAAAGCACTCAGGGCATTTTGGATTTTTGGCAGTGCAGATGTATCTACCAAAAAGCACCATGGCTTGGTGAAGTGTGTGCAGATGGTCTTTGAATTTTTTTGTTAAATCAACCTCGGTCTTCAGAGCAGTTTGTGCATCACTGAGTCCTAGTCTGTGTGCTACTCGAAAGACATGTGTATCTACTGCCATCAAGTTTGCATTTGCATACTCGATCAAAACCACATGTGCAGTTTTTTGCCCAACTCCAGCGAGCGAAATTAGCTTCTTTTCATCAAGTGGTATGGTTCCATCGAAATCCTCTATAACTTTTTGAGCCATTTTGATGAGATTTTTTGCTTTATTGTTAAAGAAAGAACAGGAGTGAATGATCTCTTTCACTTCGTCGATATCTGCGCTACTTAGTGCAAAAACATCAGGATACTTCTCAAAAAGTGCAGGCGTGATGATGTTTACTCTTTTGTCAGTACATTGAGCCGAAAGCATCACAGATATAAGGAGTTCATATAGATTGTTATACTTTAGTTCAGTAACAGCGTTGCTATAATGCTCCAAAAAGATATCTTTGACTTGAGCTATCTCTTTTTTGGTTGCTTTTTTCATATATTCTCACTAATTTTTTCAAACTATAATACATATATGGTTAAAAGCTGTTAAAAATGGTGCCCAACAGCAAAATTCAATATAATTTTAAGAACCAATATGATAGAGTTTGTTATAACAAATATACAAGGAGCATATGATGAGTATAGCCAAGAAGGTTCAGATTCCATTGATCGTGATTATTTTGATCAGTTTTGTGGCAGTTGGTATAGATGGTTACATTTCAGTAAAATCTATAAAAAATGATGCCTTTGAAAAGCAGACCAAGAGTTTCAAAGTTGCTTTAAATGACCAAATACAATCAAAAGAGAATGTATGGATCACAAACGCTATGCTTTTAGCTAACAATAAACTCATCACAACAGCTGTAGTTGGTGGTGACAATGTGCCTTTGAAAAGCATCATATCGGGCATCGGTAAAATGTACAGAGAAAATACTCCTTTTAAAAAAGTAAGCGTTCAAATTATAACCAAAGATTTAAAATCTTTCTTTAAATCTTGGAAGCCAAATAGTTTTGGTGAAGATGTAAGTAGTGTAAAATCATATAAAGAAGTAGCAAAAACGAAAAAGCCTCTTACGACTTTTGAGCCTGGTCAAAAAGGTTTGAGATTGAGAAGTGTTGTGCCTATCTTTTTTGAAGGGAAATTTATAGGTATTTTGGATTTTAGTGGTGGTATAAACAACTTTGGAGGAGCGCTTAAGAAAAATGGTACTGATTTCCTATATTTTTTGGATAAAAGATACACTTCTGTTTTCAAAAAGGCAAAAAAATTCAAAAATGGATATGGTTTGTCTAGTACAAAACATGTAGATAAATCCTTTTTAAATTATGTGATGTCAAGCAACTTCAACTTGCAAAAAGCCATAAATGAAGATTTTGTTTTAGATGATGGCTACTTTACAAAAGC
>JALSKH010000235.1 GCA_026988975.1 Campylobacteraceae bacterium | reverse complement strand
AAAAGCGCTTGAAGCAGAAATAGCAAGCAAGGAAGCCCAAGAAAATCTTAGAAAAAGTAATCTGTTTGTAAATCTATCAGAAGTATTGATGAATGGAGTGATGCATGACTCTGAAGATTTGCAAGAAAATATCAATGATAATGTTGGCAATATAGAGAAGATAAATGAAACAAATGATCAAGCCAGCGAGATAGTCAAAGAGGTGCAGGATAATACCGATGAAATAGTGCTAAATATAAATGAAATAGCCCAAATGATGCACTCTTCAAGAGAGAGTTCAGAGCAGGTAAGTCAAAATGTTGATGAAATAAACAGTGTCATAGCATTGATCAAAGATATATCTGATCAAACAAATCTACTTGCCTTAAATGCTGCCATAGAAGCGGCTCGTGCAGGAGAGCACGGTAGAGGTTTTGCAGTTGTGGCAGATGAGGTAAGAAAACTAGCTGAGAGAACTCAAAAAGCAACAGGGGAAGTAGAAGCAAATATAAACATCTTGAAACAAAACTCTAACCAAATGCTAGAAAGCAATGAAAAAACAGTAAAAATCACAGATGCTTCAACACAAAAACTAGAAGAGTTCACAAGTGTATTGGATAAGCTCATAAGCAATGCTGGTGAAATCAAAAAAAGAAATAAAGATATAACCGATGAACTCTTTATATCTCTTGCTAAGATCGATCATACCATGTTTAAATTGCAGGGTTATAAATCAGTATATAAAGCAGACAGAAGTCTGAATGTCACAGATGCACTAAATTGTAGATTTGGCAAGTGGTATAACTCAAAAGAGGGAAAAGATGCCTTTGGAAACACATCATTATATGGCAATATCGTAACTCCTCATAAAGCAGTTCATGAAAAAGTCAGCGAGATTGTTTCTATAGTTAAATCAAGTGAACAAACACAAAAAGCAGATGAGATTGTTGAACTTGCAAAAGAGACTGAAAAAAATTCACAAGAGTTATTTGATTTATTAAATAGAATGATTAGCGAGAGGCAGGCACAAGCTTAATTACCGCACCAACTAAATACCCAAACTTTTGAAAGAGTGAGAGGAGGTAAGATGTGAGTAAAAAAAGCTGTAGGACTAACTGGTTAATTCAAAGTTTTTTTTGCTCTCAGATTGCCTTCTCTCACTCTTCCCGAAGGGTGCAGTGCTTTCGCTCATACTCTGCGTTAGATTTTTTTGAATTAGCTATGGCTAGTTCTGCAAAAATCTGCCTTGATTATGAACGAAATCACTGCATCAAAAATTTGGGTATTTAGTTGGTGCGGTAATAACGATTTATCAACTATTTACACAAATTAGATATAATTTCGTAAATTTTATAAAAGGACATGTATGAAAAAGATGATGTTAGCCGGATTGGCGTCAGCGATATTGGGAGTTAGTTTAAATGCAACAGTTTATGCTACGGTAAATGGCAAAGATGTAACAGATAAAGATGTAAAAGTTTTGTTGAGGTCAATGCCAGGTGCAAAATTTGAGCAACTTCCTCCAACTACTCAGAAAAAAGTGATTCAACAAGCTATAGAGAGAAATCTTTTGGCGCAAAATGCTATAGATTCAGGAATTGAGAAAACTTCAGAATTTAAAAAAGCCTTGAGTGCTATAAAATCTGATCTAGCACTTGAACTTTGGATGAAAAAAGTTTACTCTGGTGTTAAGGTTGATGAAAAATCTATCAAAGATTATTATACTAAAAATGCAAGCAAATTTGTAAAGCCATCTCGTGCAAAAGCTAGACATATACTTGTCAAAACTAAAAAAGAGGCAGAAGCAATCATAAATGAACTTAAAAGCCTAAAAGGTGATGCTTTAAGTAAAAAATTTATAGAGCTTGCAAAAGCAAAATCAACAGGACCTAGCGGTAAAGATGGTGGAGAGCTTGGTTGGTTTGGTAAAAGACAGATGGTTAAGCCATTTAGTGATGCAGCATTTGCTCTAAATAAGGGTGAAGTTACAAAAGAGCCTGTAAAGACACAGTTTGGTTATCATGTTATACTTTTAGAAAACAAAGAGATGGGTAAAAAAGCAACTCTAGCAGAAGTAAAACCTCAGATTGAGGGCGCTTTAAAGATGGAGAAGTTTAGAAAGAAAGTTGCAGGCATAGCCAAGGGCTTAAAAAAAGGCGCAAAGATTACTTTAAAATAAAAAGGTCGTTTTATGCAAAATGCGAAGATTTTTGATTTTGTAAAACCAGGTGTTGTGTTTGGTGAAGATTTACAAAATATGTTCAAAGTGGCAAAGGCAAATGCTTTTGCCTTTCCTGCTGTCAATGTTATAGGAACTGACTCTATAAATGCAGTCATGGAAGCAGCAAAAAAAGTAAACTCTCCTGTTATCATTCAGTTTTCAAATGGTGGTGCTGGTTTTTATGGTGGCAAGGGGATAGAGAGCAAAACTTCAGCAGTTTTGGGTGCTATCAGCGGAGCTCTACATGTACACACTCTTGCAGTTGCTTATGGCATACCTGTTGTGCTACATACTGACCATGCGGCAAGAAAACTTTTGCCTTGGATAGATGGATTGTTAGATGCTGGTGAAAAGTACTATGAGAAGCACAATCGTCCACTCTTTAGCTCTCACATGATAGACTTATCAGTTGAGAGTTTGGAAGAAAATGTCTCTACATGTAAAGAGTATCTAAAAAGAATGAGCAAGCTTGGCATGACTCTTGAGATAGAGTTAGGCTGCACAGGCGGTGAAGAAGATGGAGTAGATAACTCTCATTTAGATAACTCCGCGCTTTATACTCAGCCTAAAGATGTGGCATATGCGTACAAAGAACTAAGTGAAGTAAGCGATAGTTTTACCATCGCGGCATCATTTGGCAATGTTCACGGGGTATATAAGCCTGGAAATGTAAAATTAACACCGAAGATTTTAGACAATTCTCAAAAGTACATAAAAGAGAAGTTTAATCTTGAAAATGATAAGCCTGTGAATTTTGTATTTCACGGTGGAAGTGGGAGTGAACTTAAAGATATAAGAGAAGCTCTCTCTTATGGTGTTATAAAGATGAATATAGACACAGATACCCAATGGGTATTTTGGGACGGAGTTAGAGGGTATGAAAAACAGTACTCTGCCTATCTTCAGTCTCAAATCGGCAACCCAGATGGTGATGATGTGCCAAATAAGAAGTATTATGACCCTAGAAAATGGTTAAGGGCAGGGGAAGAGAGCGTTATAAAACGCTTGGAGACCGCTTTTAGTGACCTTAACTGTTTAGATAGAAATTAAAAAGAGCCTTTTTAGGCTCTTTCTTCTCAATGAATTTTAAAACCCCACTAGAACTAAGAAGCTTTAGAGATAGAAAAATCTACATAAAAAGAGATGACCTCATAAGCGAGGATTTTTCTGGAAATAAAGCTAGAAAATTTGAGTATTTTTTGAATAATGATTTTCCAAATGTAAAAAGAGTTGTAAGTTATGGCTCAAACCAATCAAACGCGATGTATTCACTCAGCGTCTTAGCAAAGATAAAAGGCTGGGAGTTTTTATATTTTTGTGATCATATTTCCTCGTTTTTACTAAACTCTCCAACAGGAAACTATAAGTATGCTCTTCAAAATGGCATGAAGATTTTTATCTCAACAGACAGAGAAAAAGAGGCAAATTCTCTAATAGATAGTGAAACCATAGTAGTCCAAGAGGGTGGAAGGCAAAAACAGAGTGAGTATGGACTCAAAAGATTGGCTGATGAATTAAAATATGATATATCTACATGTGGAATAGAAAATCCATATATATTTTTGCCATCAGGCACCGGAGTAACTGCACTGTATCTGCAAAAATATTTAGAGTGGACAGTATATACTTGCGCTACAGTTGGAAACAGCCAATACCTCATAAAGCAATGGAATATGGTAGAAGAAAAACTCAAAATCTACCCTAAGATATTGGAGTCAAAAAAGAGGTATCATTATGGAAAACTCTACCTTGAAGCTTATGCCATATATAGTGAACTAAAAGAGGATATGGGAGTCGAGTTTGATCTTTTATATGATCCGATAGGTTGGATAAAATTTTTAGAAAATATTGAAAATTTAGATGGAACACCTATATATCTACATCAGGGAGGGCTTAAAGGCAATGAGTCTATGAAAGCTAGGTATGAGCGAAAGTATGGTAAAATCTAACCGTTTTTGAAGTTTTTACCTATATCGTGAGACTCAAACCAAAGGGAGGATTTGTCTCTAAGATATAGGTAAAAACTTCAAAAACGGTTTAGTTAGATTAGAAGGAATAAAAATGTTACAAATAGATACAACTGATAAAAATTTTGATATAGAATTTAAAAAACTTCTTGGCAGAGGCGAGATGGATATAGAGGGCGTTTCCAAAATAGTCTCACATATACTTTTTGAAATAAAAACCAATGGAAATGAAGCGGTAAAAAAAGATATAGCAAGGTTTGATGGATGGGAAGTTTTAAGTGATAATGAACTGGAAATCTCTACTGATGAGATGAAAAAAGCGTATGATGAGCTTACAAATGAGCTGAAAAATGCTCTGCAACTAGCTCACGATAGAATCAAAAATTACCACGAAAAACTTTTGCCAAAAAGTTGGATGAGTGAAGATGAAACAGGCTCTATCTTAGGGCAGAAAATCACTCCAGTAGATAGGGCAGGGCTCTATATACCAGGAGGTAAAGCGGCATATCCAAGCTCTTTACTGATGAATGCTATCCCAGCCATAGTTGCAGGCGTGCAAGAGATCATAGTATGTACTCCAGCTCCAAATGATGAGCTAAACTCTCTACTTTTAGCAGCTATGCACTTGTGTGGCATAAAAAAAGCTTACAAAGTCGGAGGAGCCAGTGCCATAGGTGCTATGGCTTACGGTACACAGAGCATCCCAAAAGTAGATGTCATCACGGGTCCGGGAAATATATTTGTAGCGACTGCAAAAAAGTTAGTTTATGGAGAGGTAAATATAGACATGATAGCCGGACCAAGCGAGATAGGAGTTTTAGCAGACGAGAGTGCCGATGCAAAACTCTTAGCGATAGATCTTCTAAGTCAAGCCGAGCATGACGAGATGGCAAGTTCCATCTTGATTACAACTTCACAAAAACAGGCAAATCAAGTCCAACAAGAGATAGAAGTTTGGTTAAAAAAACTAAATAGAGAAAAAATCGCAAGAACTTCCATAGAAAATAGAGGTGCTATCATAGTCACAAAAGATATAGACGAAGCAGTAGATTTGATGAATGAGATAGCGCCAGAACACTTAGAGATAGTCTGCAAAAATCCTATGGATATATTACCAAGTATCAAACACGCAGGAGCTATATTTTTAGGTAGCTACACTCCAGAACCGATCGGTGACTACATAGCAGGACCAAACCACACTCTACCGACAGGAGGAACCGCAAAATTTTACTCTCCACTGAGTGTAGAGAATTTTATAAAAAAATCCTCCATCATAAGTATGAGTGAAAAAGGCATAAAAAACATAGGAAGAGAGTGTGCGCTATTAGCCAAAACAGAAGGTCTCGGTGCCCACGCATACGCGGTTGAAGAGAGACTTTTGAGATGAGGGGATTGTTTAGTTTAAAATAAAAAACAGATTCTTCACATTTTTTTCATATTTTATACATAATTGTATGGTATAATTTTTCTTAATATTAACTAAAAGAATTATAAAAATATTTATATTTTTATTAAGGAGGTTTTATGAGAAAAATATCTGTGATTTTTCTTCTTGGGGGAGTGGTGTCTGTGTCAACGCTTTTTGGTCTGACGCTAAAAGATAGTGTAAAAGAGGTTTTGAACAATAACCCAATCGTAAAAGAGAGGCTAAGAAACTATAGAGCTACTCAACAAGATTTAAATATCGCCGAGTCAGAGTATTATCCAAAATTGGATTTTAGGGCATCGGTCGGATACAATAGTGCGGGCAATTTATATAACCATGTTAGAAATCTTGATTATACAAATTATGAAACTTCACTCACGCTTACACAAAA
>JALSKH010000234.1 GCA_026988975.1 Campylobacteraceae bacterium | reverse complement strand
AAGATAGCATCTGTAGCATTTGAGATTGAAAATGGTATGATTATCACAGATGCAAAATTTAAAGTTTTGAAAATCAATAGAGCCTATACAGAGATAACAGGTTTTACGCAAAATGAGATAGTAGATGGTCTGCCACCAGTATTGAGATACGGTGTCGAAAGCAAAGAGTTTTATAAAAAAATCAAAAAGAGTCTTAAAGAGCATCGTTATTGGAGCGGAGAGATAAGAAATAGAAAAAAGGATGGTTCTATCTTCATCGAACATCTCTCCATATACGCTGTTTTATCAGATGATGAAACAGTAACACACTATATATTCTCTTTTTTAGATATAACAAAACAGAAAGATACAGAAAAACAACTGAGATACTTAAGGGAGTATGATACTTTAACAGGGCTTGCGAACAAAGAGTTGTGCCTAAGAGAGATACAAGAGAATTTTTCAAGTGGAAAAGATGGAGCACTTCTCTGTTTTGATATAAGACGATTTAAAGAGATAAATGAAGCTTATGGATATAGAGTTGGCGATATGATGTTAAAAAATATATCTAAGCTAATCAGAGAAAATCTTTCAAATACTTCAATTATAGGAAGATTAGAAAATGATAAATTTACCGTTTTCTATGCCTATGGCGGAGTAAGTATGGAAGATATCATTTTAGATATAAAAGTAAATTCGGAGTATATCATATCTATATTGTCAAAACCTTTTATGATTGAAGAGCATAAGATTCATGTAAGTACTTCAGTTGGCGTAGCAATTTGCGATAAAAAAGAGAAAAATGCAATCGAATTGCTTAATAACGCAAATACAGCTCTAAACAAGGCAAAAACAGATGATACGACTATAGTCTTTTTTGATAAAAATATACAAAAAAGCGTAGAAACACACCTAAATACCTACTCCGAACTTGTAGGCGCAATCAAAAATGAAGAGTTTGAGTTGTATTATCAACCCCAATATAACTCTAGCGGAAAACCATACGGAGCAGAAGCACTCATAAGATGGAATCATCCACAAAGAGGCATAGTCTCCCCAGCTCTTTTTATACCTATGGCAGAAAAGACAGGACTCATATCAAAAATCGGAGAGTTGGTTGTCAAGATGGCATGTAAGCAGTTAAATGTCTGGAAAGAAAATCCCGAAACAAAAGATATCTTACTATCCATAAATATAGGAGCTAGACACTTTAAGCAAGATGATTTTATACAAAAAACAAGAGAGACTATAGAGAGATATAAGGCACCTTTTGATAGATTTAAATTTGAACTAACAGAATATACAGCAGTCGAAGAGATTGAAGCGGTTGCAGAAAAAATGAGAGATTTAAAAGCGTTAGGAATCAAGATATCTTTAGATGATTTCGGTACAGGTTTTTCCTCTTTGCAGTATCTTAAAAAATTGCCTATAGACCAAGTTAAAATTGACCAAGCTTTTGTGATGGGTATGTTAAATAGCAAAAGTGATATAGCAATCATAAGATCTATCCTTATGCTAGGAGAAGCTCTAAATATGGAAGTGATAGCTGAGGGAGTGGAAGAGGTAGAACACTATGAGATACTAAAATCCTTCGGTTGCAGATATTTTCAAGGTTACTACTTCTCAAAACCTCTTACTATCGAAAATTTTAATAAGCTTTTTGTTTAGTAATCCCTAGCAACTTTATAAGTTGGATTATCAACTTCATGGGTGCAGAATTTGCCGGCATTTTGTAGCGCTTCTATGCAGTCATCGCTAAGATGTCTCAACTTTAGAGTTTTGCCTAGTTTGGTGTACTTCTTTGTCAGTTTGTCTATAGCTTCTACGCCACTTGAGTCCATAACTCTCGTGTTTGTGAAGTCAATCACTACAGCTTTTGGATCATTTTGTATATCAAATATATCATTGATAAAGTTATTGGCTGAGCCGAAAAAGAGAGGTCCGTTCAACTCATAAACTTTTGTGCCATCATTTTCTACTCTAACTCGTTTTGTTAATTTTGCCTGCTGATATGCAAAAACCAGTGCCGATATGATGACTCCTGCTATAACTGCAACCGCCAAATCTTCAAAGATGGTGATGATAGTGACACTTAGAAGTATGAAAGCATCGGGTTTTTGCATCTTTTTGAGTCTATCCACACTAGCCCATTCAAAAGTTTCGATAGAGACCATAAACATGATGCCAACTAAAACGGCTATGGGTATGACTCCGATGATATTTGAGAGCGAAACCACAAATGTGATGAGTAAAATTGCTGCGGTCGCACTTGATAGTCTCGTGAGTCCGCCTGAAGTAAAGTTGATGATGGATTGTCCTATCATAGCACAACCAGCCATTGCTCCAAAAAATCCACATGTAGTGTTGCCTATCCCCTGAGCGATGCACTCTTTGTTTCCACTTCCTCGCTTGCCGCTCATCTCATCTAAAACTGAGAGAGTCAAGAGGGATTCTATCAAGCCGACTAATGCCAAAATGATTGAATACGGAAGTATTGTGACAAAGGTATCAAAATTTAATGGTGCATTAGGGAGTGAAAATTTTGGTAGAGTTCCGCTTATATTTCCCAAATCAGCAACACTTTTTGTCTCCAAGCCACTAAAATATACAATAATTGTCAAAGCAACGATAGCAACAAGCCCGGCAGGTACTGCTTTTGTCCATTTTGGTAAAACGAACATGATAGCCATAGTCGTGATGACCAAAGCATACATGGTGGCGTCTGCACCTTTGAAAAATTGAAATTGGCTCATAGCGATCACAACAGCCAAGCCGTTTACAAAACCAAATATAGCAGGCTGAGGTACAAACCTGATGAGTTTTCCAAGTTTTGCAACACCGATTGCTATCTGTATGAGACCCGTTAAGATTGTTGCCCACAAAACATACTCTAGTCCGTGGCTCTGTGCCAATGAAACCATAACCACAACCATGGAACCAGTTGCCCCACTTATCATCCCGGGTTTTCCTCCGATGAGTGCAGTGATCAAGCCTAATATGAAAGCTGTATATAGACCAACAAGAGGACTAAAACCAGCAACAAGAGAGAAAGCGATAGCTTCGGGAACTAGCGCTACAGCTACAACTGTACCGGAGAGGAGGTCATTTTTTGTATTTGATGTATCATAATTTTTAAGTGTAAACATTTGTATCCTATATAAGTCTCTGATTGAAAGTCGAAGATTTTATCCAAAAGCAGATTAAATGATGATGAATGATGATTTTGGTATAATTAGAGTAATAATTAAGTACTTACAAGGATAACGCCATGACTATAACTCTAAATTCACCACTAGATATGCACCTCCATTTGCGAGATGGAGAAATGCTGAAAACCGTAGCACCCCTTAGTTCTCATAGCTTTGCAGGAGCTATAATCATGCCAAATCTAGTTCCGCCCATCACATCTATAGAGGCACTGCTAGAGTATAAAAGTAGAATTTTAAGCTCTACATGTAGAGATAGATTTGAGCCGCTGATGACTCTGTTTTTTAGAGATGACTATAGTTATGAATTTTTAAAAGAGGCTAAAAAAGAGATAAGTGCACTCAAACTCTACCCGTCTGGGATCACAACAAACTCTGAGGGTGGCGTAAGTAGTATGGATATAGAGGGGCTTAGAGATGTTTTTGAAGCCATGAGTGAGCTAGAAATCCCTCTTTTGGTTCATGGCGAGACAAATGGATTTGTGATGGATAGAGAGAAAGAGTTTGTTAGCGTTTATGAGCAGTTTGCGAAAAATTTTCCTCGCTTAAAGATCGTGATGGAGCATATAACAACCAAAGAGAGTGCAGAGCTTTTGGGTAGATATGAAAATCTATATGCTACTATCACTCTTCATCATCTATATATCACGCTTGATGATGTCGCTGGTGGTTTGCTTCGCCCACATCTTTTTTGTAAACCGATAGCTAAAAGAGCCGAAGATAGAGATGCTCTTTTAGATCTCGCTCTATCGGCTCATCCAAAAGTGATGTTTGGCAGTGATTCTGCTCCTCATCCGATAGATAAAAAGGAGAGTTGTGGCTGTGCGGCTGGAGTTTTTACGGCTCCCATTGCACTGCAGGCTTTGGCTTCTCTTTTTGAAAAAAATGATAATTTGCAAAATCTTCAAGCTTTTGTAAGTGAGAATGCAAGAGAGATATATGGATGTGAGCCTTTGAGTAAAGAGGTGACACTGGAAAAAACTCCATTTTTAGTGCCAGATTCTTACGGCGGAGTTGTGCCTATGTTTGCAGGAGAAGAGTTGGATTGGAGTATCAAAAGTGTCAGCTAAAATCTTAGTTTTGGAGGATAATGAACTACTACTAGAGACTTTGGAAGAGTTTTTGAGTGAGAATGGTTACGATGTTAGAGTTGCAACAAGAGGCAAGATCGCGATACGATATACCTATGATGAAAATTTTGATCTCTTTTTATTGGATGTAAAATTACCAGATATCAGTGGATTTAATTTTTTAAAGCAGTTGCGAGAGAGTGGATACGATACTCCAGCGATTTTTCTAACTTCATTGAGCGATAAAGAGAGTCTAGTAAAGGGATTTACTTTAGGTGGCGATGATTATATAAAAAAACCATTTGATTTAGACGAGTTACTTTTTCGCATCAAAGCTCTACTTTCAAGAGGTGGTAAAATAAGACATAGAGTTGATATGTTTGATGAATTTTATATAGACTATAAGAGAAAGAGAGTTTTTGATGGAAAAAAAGAGTTAAATTTGAATCCAAAAGATTATGAACTACTCTGTCTGCTGGTTGAAAACAGAAATCAAGTTGTAACAACAGAGATGGTAGTAGATAGACTCTGGAAAAATGAGATATCAAATTTAGGCTCAATTCGCGTCTATATAACAAATTTAAAAAAGATTTTTGGGAAAGATTCCATCTCAAATATAAGGTCTGTCGGATATAGATTTGAAAAATGACGAGAAAAAACTTTTATACCTAAGTACTGTTTTTATATCTATTTTTGCTATTTTTATTTTTCTTGTTGGATACAATATAGAACTATTGCCAACAGAAAAACTTACTAAATACACAATTATTTTAATATTTATAATGAGTACCATACTTATTAGCTACTATATTTCTAGTTATTTTTTAGGAAAATCACTTAAGATAAATCAACACTTAAGCATTTTGCTTAAAGATACACTCCATGAGTTAAATATACCACTCTCGGTTATAAAAGCAAATATACAAATGTTAAAAAATGGAGAAAATGATGAAAAAAAACTCAAAAAACTCAAAAGAGTAGAAAAAGCTAGCGAGGAGTTGTATGGGCTATATAAAGATGTGGATTATTATATCAAAAAAGAGGCGAGACACGAAGTAAGAGAGTTTTTTGAGTTAAAAAGAGTTATAAATGATGAGGTTGAGAAGTTTAAAATTTTATATCCGAGTGTAGATATAAATGTCGATGTTTCATCTTTAAATCTATATGCAGATAAAAGAGGTTTTGCTAGAGTTATAGACAATCTTTTAGAAAATGCACTAAAATACAACCGTGATAGTAATGAAATATCTATATATTTAAGGTATAATGAGTTAGTTATAAGAGACAAGGGAGTAGGGATGAGCGAGTCAGATCTCTTTCTCATCTTTGATAGGTACTACCAAGCCGAAAAAAGGCAAAATGGATTTGGTATAGGTCTCAGTATTGTCAAAGCATTTTGCGATGAAAATGGTATCTTTATAAAAATTGACTCCAAAGTAGGCATCGGAACAGAGATAAGCTTAGATATAAAGTCTTTAAAAGAGTAAGAAGTTAGGTATAACTTCTTACATACCACCTTGTTGTTTCATTCTGTTTTCTAATTTTCTGCCTATAATCGAGAGAGAAAATGTGATTGCAAAGTATATCGCAGCTACTACTAGCCATGTCTCAAATGGCGAGAAAGTATTTGCGACGATCTCTCGTCCGACTTTTGTTAAATCTGTGATAGATATAACCGATACCA
>JALSKH010000233.1 GCA_026988975.1 Campylobacteraceae bacterium | reverse complement strand
AAGCTCCCATGCCATATCCTTTTTTCTATATTATAGCATATTTCTTAGCGTCTCCAAGAGTGTATCGGCTACATATTTTGCATCTTCCATGCTCATAGTTTGGTTGCATGGAATTGAGATTTCAGAGTTGTAAAAGTTATCTGCCATCGGTAGTGAAATTTCGCCGAACCTCTCTTTGTAGAAGCTGTTTTTGTAGATTGGTTTGTAGTGAACTTGCACGCCTAAGCCTCTTTTTTGAAGCTCTGCAAATATCTCCTCTTTTTTATCTAAGAGTTCACTAGCGAGCATTATAGGGTAGAGGTGTCTTGAACTAACGCTATTTTGTTCAATCTTTTGAGTTGAAAAGAGTTTTGTATCTTCAAATCTTTCGTTAAAATAATTTGCTATTTTTGCTCTGGTTTGTATAAATCTATCTAATTTTTTGAGTTGCGAAGAGCCTAATGCTCCCGCTACTTCAGTCATCCTTAGATTGTATCCGAGACTTGTCATATCTGAGTCCCAAAGTCTCTTTTTGACCATGCCGTGTGAACGAAAAGCTCTTAGCGCTTCTGCAAACTCTTTGTTGTTAGTTAGTACTGCTCCACCCTCACTTGTGGTGATGGGTTTGATGGCATGAAAACTGAAAATAGTCATGTCTGAAAAAGAGCCGATTTTTTGTCCCATTACGCTAGAACCTAGTGCATGAGAAGAGTCTTGGATAAGCAGGAGTTTGTGTTTTTTTGCTATCTTTTGTATGGTTTTTATCTCCACAGGCTTCCCTGCATAATCAACTGGCACTATGGCTTTTGTTTTTTTGGTTATGAGCGCTTCTATCTTTGTTTCATCTATATTTCCATCGGTTTTTATATCGCACCAAATTGGTTTTGCACCAAGTGTGATAAACATATTTGAAGTTGCTACAAAGCTTATTGGGGTTGTGATTATTTCGTCATCTTTTTTTATGCCAGCAACACTGTATGCTCCAAAAAGTGCTGAGGTGGCTGAGTTAAATGCTATGGCGTATCTTGCCCCCGTATATACGCACAAATCTTCTTCAAATTTTGCAACTCTAGGACCTTGAGCTAATAAATTACTTTTTAACGCTTTTATGACTTCGACTATGTCATCATCTTCTATGAGTTGAGTAGAGTAGCTAAGCATCTAATTTTACCAATAACTCTTCGCTTGAAAGCCATCTGTCATTAGTGTCGGAACTATACTCAAATCCCATCTCTACAGGTGTGCCTTTTTCTCCTAGCCCATCGTAGGTAAAATCATTCCTTTGAGTAAAAGTTATACTAGGTTGAATCACAAAATGATCTTCAAATTCCAGAGTAAGATGGCTGTCATCTTTTGGAATCATCACTTCATGTAGCTTTTCTCCAGGTCTTATTCCTATGATTTTTATATCTAAGTTTGGAGCAAGGCTTTGAGCCAAATCCAACATGGTCATAGATGGAATTTTTGGTACAAATATCTCGCCGCCATGCATTCTAGCAAAGTTTTTCAAGACAAACTCTACTCCCTCTTGAAGCGTTATCCAAAACCTTGTCATATGTTTTTCCGTGATGGGCAACTCTTTTACGCCCTCTTTGATGAGTTTTTGAAAAAGTGGTATAACTGAACCCCGACTTCCGATGACATTTCCATATCTTACTACTGAAAATTGTGTTCGTCTAGCGCCTCTGGTGTTGTTCGCCGCTACAAAAAGTTTGTCACTTGCTAGTTTTGTTGCGCCATACAGATTTATAGGATTTGCTGCTTTATCGGTTGAGAGGGCAATGATTTTTTGGACTCCGCACTCTAGTGCAGCATCTATGACATTGCCTGCTCCGTTTATATTTGTTTTTATGCACTCCATAGGATTATATTCTGCTACTGGCACATGCTTTAAAGCGGCTGCATGGATGACAAAATCTACCCCATACATCGCCTTTTTTAGCCTCTCTAAATCCCTTACATCTCCTATCATGTATCGCATACATCTATCACTAAAAATCTGAGCCATCTCATACTGTTTTAGCTCATCGCGAGAGTAGATGATTATCTTATTTGGTTTGTACTTTTTGAGTAAAATCTCTGTATATTTTTTACCAAAACTTCCCGTGCCACCTGTTATGAGTATATTTTTATCATTGAACAAAATAGTGCCTTTTGTATGTTTTTGTATATCTGTAAGCAAATTTTATTCCTACAGTGGCTATAATTACTCATGGCACTTGATAATACAAAATTTTACAAGAGTTCTTATGGCAAGTATGGAGTTTCGGCTCGTGGGGTGAATTGGAATAGTGAATTTTCTCAGGTTGTTCGATTTGAGGTGATTTCTGATTTGCTTGGGGATGAGCTAAAATCAAGCAAAATTGTTGATGCCGGGTGTGGTTTTGGGGAGCTTTATGCTTATTGGCAAAAGTGTGAGTCGTTGCCTTTGGAGTATGTTGGGCTTGATTGTCTGCAAAACTCTGTGGATATTTCTACTAAAAGGTTTGGTGACTCTCCAAACTGTAGCTTTACATGTAGAGATGTTTTGAGAGATGATTTGCCTGTGGCTGACTGGTATGTTTCTAGTGGGGCCTTAAATATACTTAGCTCATTTGAGACTTGGTTGTTTCTTGAAAAGATGTTAAAATTCTCTAAAAAAGGTATAGTTTTCAATGTTTTGCAAGGTTATATCAGGAGTGAAAATTTTAACTATCAGACAAAGGAAGATATGAAAGAGTTTGCTAAAGATAAAAATCTGGAAATTGTCATTGTGGACGGATACCTTAAGAATGATATGACTATTAGGATGGTGAAAAAAAATGTTAAGTGATAGAAATTTTATAAATATAGCTTTAGAGATAGCAACTGCGAGTAAATGCGTTTCCAAACAAGTTGGTGCAGTCATAGTAAAAGATGGAAGAATTTTAAGTACAGGATACAATGGGACTCCTTCGGGATACACCAACTGTTGTGATTATTGGGATGGAAAATACACGAGTGAGCATCATGATTGGAGTAAAACTTACGAGATACATGCAGAGATGAATGCCATAATCTGGGCAGCAAGAGAGGGCATAAGCATCAAAGGTGCTACCATATATGTGACTCTCGAGCCATGTAGTGAATGTAGCAAAAATATCATAGCAAGTGGCATAAAAAGGATAGTCTATGACAAGCCATATGAGCATACAGATTCTAGTATAGTAGCCCAATTTATAAAGCAAAATGGAGTAGTAATAGAGAAGATTAAGTAATTTGATATGCAAATAAGTGTAAAATTTAGAAAAATATTAAGAGGAATTGACTATGACAAATAGAGAGATTAAGGATTTGATGCGTTTTTTTGATGGAAGCGATATTACAAAAGTGAAGATAAAAAATGGAGATTTTTCGATTGAATTGCAAAAAGGATTTGAGAGTGCTCAAGTAGTTTCTGCAGCTCCTGTTGCTGTTGCTCAGGCTCCGGTAGCTAAAAGTGAAGAAGCGAGTGTCAAGGTTGAGACCAAAGATGAGGGTTTGAGCCTAAAATCACCGATGGTAGGTACTTTTTATGTTGCTCCAAGTCCGGGAAGTGATCCATTTGTAAAAGTTGGAAGCGTAGTGAAGAAAGGTCAAACTATCGCGATCATCGAAGCTATGAAGATTATGAATGAGATAGAAGCTGAGTTTGACTGTCGAATTGTAAGTGTTTTGGCTGAAGATGGAGAGCCTGTTGAGTTTGATATGCCTCTATTTGGTGTGGAGAAAGTATAATGTCTGAGATCCGCAAGATTCTTGTTGCGAACAGAGGCGAGATTGCTCTGCGTGCTATAAGAACTATAAAAGAGATGGGTAAGCAGGCGATAGCTGTCTACTCTACTGCCGATAAAGATGCCCTCTATCTACAATACGCAGATGCCAGTATATGTATCGGTGGCGATAAGTCGAGCGAGAGTTACTTGAGTGTTCCTGCCATCATAAGTGCGGCTGAGATAAGCGGTTGTGATGCGATATTTCCAGGATATGGTTTTTTAAGTGAAAATCAAGATTTTGTAGAGATTTGCAAAATTCATGGTTTGAAGTTTATAGGACCATCTGTGGATTCTATGGTTTTGATGAGCGACAAATCAAAAGCCAAAGAGGTGATGAAAAAAGCTGGAGTTCCAGTCATCGAGGGAAGCGAAGGAGCTTTGAAAGATGTAGATGAAGCTAAAGTTTTAGCTAAAAAGATAGGATATCCCGTCATAGTCAAAGCAAGTGCCGGTGGCGGTGGACGCGGTATGCGTGTAGTTGAAAAACCTGAAGAGTTAGAGATAGCATATCTTTCAGCCCAGAGTGAAGCTTCGGCTGCTTTTGGTGATGGAACGCTATATATGGAAAAATTTATCAAAAATCCAAGACATATAGAGGTTCAAATCATAGGAGACTCTTTTGGAAATGCTGTGCATGTCGGCGAGAGAGACTGTTCGCTTCAAAGGCGACATCAAAAACTCATAGAGGAGTCACCCGCTCAGATTTTAGATGAAAAAACAAGAAAAGAGCTTCACGAAGTTGCAGTTAAGGCAGTCAAATATATTGGCTATGAAAATGCCGGTACATTTGAGTTTTTGCTTGATGATCAAAAGAATTTTTATTTTATGGAGATGAATACCAGACTTCAAGTAGAGCACTGCGTCAGCGAAATGGTCAGCGGACTTGATATCATAGAGTGGATGATAAGAGTAGCGCAAGGTGAAAAATTACTAGATCAGAGCGAAATCAAACTCCAAGGACACTCTATAGAGTGCAGAATCACTGCTGAAGATTCTGTAAAATTTATACCAAGTCCAGGTAGAGTGACTAGATATATCGCACCTGGTGGAAGAAATGTCAGAGTTGATTCTCATCTGTATCAAAACTATGTGATTCCATCATGTTATGACTCTATGATAGGAAAGTTGATAGTTTTGGGCGAAGATAGAGAGAGGGCGATTTCTAAGATGAAAGAGGCACTAGAAGAGTTGGTTATAGAAGGAGTGGCAACTGTTCGGGATTTTCATCTCAAGATGATGAATAATGAGGACTTTATAAACAATAATTTTGATACAAATTATCTTTCAAGGTATTAGGATATAGCCTCGTTTTGAGGCTATATAGTACACTTTTTTGTTATAATGCAAAGCGGACAGAAGTTCGCTATGCCAGCTATCAGAGGGATTATCCCAAGATAGAACCATGGATTGCTAAGATAAAAACCAACTGCTATCAAAACAACGCCCAAGATGATTCTTATGACTCTGCATGTCTTTTTTATTTTGTCAAATGTATTCATTTTTTCCCTTTTATATTTTTCTTAAAACTTTTACTTTGGCTACAGATTTTATCTTCTCAAAGTAGTCATCTATGGCAGATTTCTCTCTTTTTGAATTTAAAACAGAGTAGATGTAATTTTTTACCTGTTTAAACGGTAGAGTTTGCACTCCGTTTTTTGCTTTTATGTAAAACAGAGTGTATCCCTTTGCCATCTTTAAGACGGGTGTAAACTCTCCACTTTTGGTTTGATTTAGTAAATTTTCCAAGTTTTTATCCATATTTCCCGATTGGAATTTTAACTGTTTTGCTTTTATATCTGGAAATGAAAGCATAGGATTTTGTCTTATCTTCTCTAGAGATTGCTTGCTTTGGCTCTCATATACGACAGTTTCAAAGCTTTGTGCTTTGATAAATTGACTTTTGTTGTTTTTGTAGTAGTTTTTCAAATCTTTGGGTTTTACTCTTATATCCTTAGAAGCAAATATCTTTCTGTAAAGTTTCTCTTGCTCTATCTTCTTTTTCAAATCTTTTTTATATTCATCCTCTTCTATACCTTTTGATTTTAACATTTGTAAAAAATCAAACTCTGATATGCCATTTTTATCAGCTAGTTTTTTTATGTAACTATTCACTTCAAAATCACTCGCTGCTATGCCTAGCTTTTTTATCTGAGCATCCTCAAGTTTTTGCCTTATCAAAATCTCAAGCGATGCTTTTTTTGAGATGTGAAATTTGTCTGCATATTTGTAGATTTCATATAGAGTGATAGGCTGGTTGTTGATGATGACAGATATGGCGTTGACTAGACCAGCATAAGAGAAGCTGGTTGTAAGTATAAGTGCAGCCGATACTTTTAATAAAATTTTCATAGTTTTGTTCACTAATTGTCCTTTGTTAAGTAATGTTAAGTATAAAACTTATATAATAAACTTCTTTCAAATCTATTTCGTGAGGCTCAGACCAACGGGAGGATTTGCCTCTTAGAAATAGATTTGAAAGAAGTTTGGCTACAATTATATCAAATATTTATTTAAAAAGGTCTGTTTATATGGTTATAACAAGATTTGCTCCTAGTCCTACCGGTTATCTTCACATTGGAGGTTTGAGGACGGCTCTATATAGTTATCTTTGGGCTAAAAAAAATGGTGGAAAATTTTTATTGAGAATTGAAGATACAGATCTGAAAAGAAACTCTAAAGAAGCAGCAGTTGCTATCGAAAATGCTTTTGCATGGACGGGATTGTCTCATGATGGGGAGATTATATATCAATCCACAAGATTTGATCTCTATAAATCTTATGTTAAAAAACTTTTGGATGAAGGCAAAGCATACAAGTGCTATATGAGTAGAGATGAGTTAGATGAGCTAAGAGCTAGCCAGAGTGCTCAAAAGATCAGACCACATTATGATGGGAGATATAGGGATTTCAAAGGTGAACCACCAAGTGGCGTGGAGCCTGTTATCAGGATAAAAGCTCCACTAGATGGAGAGATTTCATTTGTTGATGGCGTAAAGGGCGAAGTTCACTTCAAAGTCAAAGATATGCTAGATGATTTTATCATCGCAAGAAGCGATGGAACTCCTACATACAACTTTGTAGTGACGATAGATGATGCTTTGATGGGTATCACGGATGTCATCAGAGGAGATGACCACCTCTCAAATACACCAAAACAGATAGTTATATATGAAGCTCTAGGGTTTGATATACCAAAATTTTACCATGTTCCTATGATACTTAACAATCAAGGTAAAAAACTCTCCAAAAGAGATGGTGCGCTAGATGTGATGGAGTATAAAAACGAGGGATATTTGCCGGAGGCATTGCTAAATTTTCTAGTGCGACTCGGTTGGAGTCATAAAGATCAAGAGATTTTCAGCCTAGATGAGATGATAGAGTTTTTTAATCCAAATGATATAAACAAATCAGCCTCAGCCTACAATGAAGAGAAATTGGTCTGGATAAATGCTCAATATATAAAGAAACTGCCAGTTGATAGATTGGTTGAGGAGTTGAAATTTTTTGGCGTACATGTAGAGAATTTTTCTAAGAAAGAGCAGTTGATAGACTCTTTGAGAGAGAGGGCGAAAACAGTAAAAGAGTTAGCCCAAATGGTAAAAAATATAACACAAGAGCCAAAAAGTTATGATGAAAAAGCGTATAAAAAGTTTATAAAAGGTGATGCACTAAAAAATTTAGAAGCATTTAGACAAGCTTTGGAACTGCACGGAAAGTGCGAGAGTGCTTCAGAGTTTGAAGTTTTAGCAAAAAAATTCTTAGAGGAGCGAGGTCTTAAACTAAAAGATTTGGCTCAACCTATAAGGATAGCGATGGTGGGGAGTGCGGTTAGTCCTTCTGTATTTGAGGTTTTGAGTATAGTCGGATACAACAATGTCATAGCAAGAATAGAAAAGCTATTAAATTATAAAGGAAAAGACGATGAGTGATGCAAAAGAAAAATTCAAACAAGATTCGCTAGATTATCATGTTGGCGGTAAAATTGGTATAGATTTAAAGACTCCGTGTTCAACTGCGGCAGAGTTATCAATGGCTTATACACCGGGTGTTGCATTTCCATGTTTGGAGATCGCAAAAGATGAAGAGTTGGCATATAAATATACAAACAAAGCAAACCTAGTCGGTGTTATCAGCGATTGTACCGCTGTTTTGGGCTTAGGTGATTTGGGTGCAGTTGGTGGAAAACCTGTTATGGAGGGTAAATCAGTTTTATTTAAAAAGTTTGCTGATGTGGATGCTTTTGATATAGAGTTGGGCGAAAAAGATACCCAAAAGATTATCGATATCTGTATCGCTCTTGCTCCAACTTTTGGTGGAATCAATCTAGAAGATATAAAAGCTCCAAAATGTTTTGAGATAGAGCAAAAAGTTCAAGCTGCCGTTAATATTCCTGTTATGCATGACGACCAACACGGTACTGCGATGATCACAAGTGCGGGTATCATCAATGCTCTTGAAATCAGTGGCAAAAATATAGAAGACATGAAGATTGTCGTTAGTGGTGCGGGAGCTGCTGGAATTGCATGTGCTAACATGTATAAACTATTGGGTGCAAAGCATATCGTAATGATTGATTCTAAAGGTGTGATTCACAGCGGTAGAGATGATCTAAATAAGTACAAGCAGACTTTTGCCCTTGAAACTGAAGATAGAACACTTGAAGATGCTATGAAAGGCGCAGATATGTTCCTCGGACTCTCAGCTCCTGGTATCGTTTCTAAAGAGATGGTTAAATCTATGAATTCACATCCGATTATATTTGCTCTTGCAAATCCAACTCCTGAAATTTTACCAGAAGAGGTTAAAGAGGTAAGAGATGATGTTATGATGGGAACAGGAAGAAGTGACTATCCAAATCAAGTAAACAATGTTTTAGGATTTCCATTTATCTTTAGAGGCGCACTAGATGTTAGAGCTACAAAGATAACTGAAGGCATGAAAATGGCAGCCGCAAAAGCACTTGCAGCTCTTGCAAAAGAGGATGTTCCTCAGTATGTCAAAGATGCTTATGAAGGAAGAGATTTAAAATTTGGATTAGAGTATATAATCCCAACACCATTTGACAAAAGAGTTCTTGTATGGGTAGCACCAGCTGTTGCTCAAGCTGCATTTGACGAAGGTGTTGCAAGAGTAAAAGAGTTTGATGTTGAAGCCTACAAGAAAGAACTCGCAGCAAAAATAGGACTATAGCATGGAAAATGTGACTGTTATCCACCACCCACTCATCGAGCATAAACTCTCGATTTTAAGAGATGAAAAGACAGACCCTTTTCACTTTAGATTGCTTGTTGATGAGATTTCGTATCTTATGCTTTTTGAAGCGACAAGGGATTTGCCACTTCGTGATGTGGAAGTGCAGACACCAGTTGCAGTTGCTAAGAGTAAAAAACTAGACACAAAGATCATGATCTGCCCGATACTTCGGGCAGCTCTTGGTATGCTTGATGGTATATTTAAGCTTATACCAGATGCTAGTGTCGGTTTTTTGGGTTTTCAAAGAAATGAAAAAACTCTGGAAGCAGAATTTTTCTATGCAAAACTCCCTAGTGATCACAAAGAGAGAACGGCTATCATAATCGACCCAATGTTCGCAACAGGCGGAACTGCGATAGATGCTGTAAATTTTCTAAAAGAGAAGGGTATCAAAGATATCAGATTTATAGCTTTAGTTTCTGCTCCAGAGGGTTTGAAAAAGTTTAGTGAGATTCATCCTGATGTGAAAGTTTATACTGCTCATATAGATGATGGGTTAAATGACAAAGGATATATCGTTCCGGGTCTTGGAGATGCTGGAGATAGAGTTTTTAATACTATAAATTAGAAAAAGGGTTTTTAAAAAACCCTTTTTCTGTTTTTTGTTTATACTGCGCCTTGATCTAGCATAGAATCAGCTACTTTTCTAAATCCTGCTATATTTGCACCCATCATTATATTGTTCTCCTCACCAAACTCTTTGGCTGTTTCGAAAGACAAATCAAAGATGTTTTTCATAATTCCTTGCAATCTACTGTCAACTTCAGCAAATGACCAACTACCCATACTGGCATTTTGTTCCATCTCTAATTGACTTGTAGCAACACCACCTGCATTTGCTGCTTTACCTGGAGAATAAAGAACTTTATTTGCCAATAGGTATTCGATAGCTTCAGGAGTTGTAGGCATATTTGCACCCTCATTTACCAAAATACAACCATTTTTATGGAGATTTTTTGCATCATTTAAGTTAAGCTCATTTTGAGTTGCACTCGGAAATGCAAGATCACATGGAACTGCCCAAACAGCATGTGCATCTTTTGGATAGTCACCAACTGGGATATATTGTGCATCTGGATGAGCTTTGGCATACTCAGTTAATGAAGCTCTGTTTACCTCTTTTACTAAGTGTAGTGTATCTAGGTTGATTCCATCTTTGTGGTAAATTGTACCTCTTGAATCACTACAAGTTACTGGTTTTGCGCCCATTTCGTATAGTTTTTGTATTGTATAGATTGCAACATTTCCACTTCCAGAAACTGTTGCAACTTTACCTTCTAGCCCATTTCCAACTTTTCTTAAGAAGTTGTCAGCAAAGTAAACTGAACCAAAGCCTGTTGCTTCTGTTCTAGCAAGTGAACCACCCCAGTTTAGACCTTTTCCTGTTAATACACCCTCAAATTTATTTGTGATTCTTTTGTATTGACCGTACATGTAGCCTATCTCTCTACCGCCTGTTCCGATGTCGCCTGCTGGTACATCTATGGTTTCACCGATGTATTTTGAAAGCTCAGTCATGAATGATTGACAAAATCTCATCACTTCTCCATCACTTTTGCCTTTAGGGTCGAAGTTTGAACCACCTTTTGCGCCACCGATATTTAGGCCTGTTAGTGAGTTTTTGAAGATCTGTTCAAATCCCAAAAATTTGATGATACCAAGGTTTACACTAGGGTGTAATCTAAGACCACCTTTGTATGGTCCGATTGCTGAGTTGAATTGAACTCTATAACCTATGTTTGTTTGAATCACACCTTTATCATCAATCCAGCAAACTCGAAATATAATTTGTCTCTCTGGAATTACGATTCTACTAAGTATGTTGTTGTCAGTATATTTACTCTCTTTTTGAAGAAGAGGCTCAAGTGACTGAAGTACCTCGTCAACTGCCTGATAAAATTCTGCCTGTCCTGGAGTACTGTACATTGTTGTTGCAAGTACATCATCTATTCTTTTTTTTATCATAATGTATCCTTTTTATTTTACTGTCATCTTTATTAGGAAGTAAATTCCTAATAAATTCACACGCTACTAAAGCTAGACCTTGTGGTCAGAACTTTTTTAACGCATTTACTTAGTCAAAGCTTAGGTGTTTACCTAAGCTTTATCCTATACCTAAAGCTTTACTCTTTTTGAGAAAAAGCTTCAACGCTCTGTCTTCTTTGTGGTTTATGTTGTAACTGATTAACTTCAAATACTCTTTTATCTCCTTTTTATTTATGCCTCTTTTAGTTGCATACTTTTGCAGTATGTACTGAGGAATTTTAATGTTTTTTTTCTTGAATGTTTTTACTAGTCTTTTATAGGTTTGATGTTTTTTATTTGTGCAAAGCAGAGCAAATA
The DNA here is from genome assembly GCA_026988975.1 of Campylobacteraceae bacterium. GTDB lineage: Bacteria > Campylobacterota > Campylobacteria > Campylobacterales > Sulfurospirillaceae > JAADIZ01. The sequence goes on along the minus strand of JALSKH010000233.1, from coordinate 19,651 downwards.
CAAATGGTAAATGCTGTTTTTGATACCAAATCTTAGCTAAATCTGTATAGTCTTGTGGTGATTGGAGGTATCTTTTTAGCGCTTCATCGCCTATGATAACTTTGCCACTTATCCCTAAAACTCTACAAAGTGCATTCGATGTAGCAGAAGCTGGATCATCTTGAAGATCACCGCTCTTTACAATGACGCTTTTGACGCTTTTTTTAGCTACAATGCCTAGTGGAAGGGTTTTTATATTTTTGAGATTACTTTTTATGCTTGAGATGAAAGCAGCACTTACTTTTCTCTTTTGAAATGCTTGATTTATAGCTGAAGGAACACCTTTTTTATGCTCAATAGCTTTTTTTAGGGCATTGTTTAGATTGCTCTGTTTTAGAAAGATATGAAAAGGAAGGAGATTGATATAATCAATTTTTCCAAAAATCATGACACACCTTATAAAATTTCCGAGATTATATCACTATGAAACTTAATCGAAACTCTAACTAATTTTTTACTTTAGTATTTATCAATTATTTAAAACTAAAAGCACTTTTAGGGTATAATAAGTGTAAAAAAGTAACAAGGAAGCATAAGTGGCAAGGATAGAATTTTTAGGACCTATTGGAAAAGAACCACTAGAGGTGGATATAAAAAACCTTAAAGAGTTGAAAGAGATTTTTTCTGAAGATAAAAAGCTTCAAGAGTGGCTTAAAATTTGTGCGGTAGCCATCAATGACACGATGGTAAACTCTTTGGATGTAGATATAAAACCAAATGATAAAATCTCACTCTTACCGCCAGTTTGTGGGGGCTAAGATATGTTGGAGTTATATGATGGACCTCTACATGTAGAGGAGATAATCGCCAAGTGGTATCAAGATGTAAAAGATAAGAATTTTGGGGCTTTTATACCATTTATCGGTATAGTAAGAGATGAAAAAGGTATCAGCGGTCTTAGTTTTGATATTTATGAGCCAATACTAAAAAATTGGTTTGACGAGTGGCAAGAGAGGGCGAGTCAAGAAGGAGCTATGCTCTTGATGGCTCACTCAAAAGGTGATGTGCCAAATCATACAAGTTCGTACATATCAGCTGTTTTATCACCTCAACGAAAAGTCGGACTTAGGCTTATAAATGATTTTGTAGAGGATTTTAAAGCAAATGCACCGATATGGAAGTATGATCTGATTGATGGAAAGAGAGTATATGCAAAAGAGAGAAGTACACTATTAAATGGAGCAGGATTATTACATGAAATTTAAAAAATATGAAGATACACTAAAGGCATTGAAGGATTCGATAGATACCACTTTTGCGAAAGAGAAAGTTTTTTTAAGTGAGTCACTGGGCAGAATTTTAGCCCAAGATATAGTAAGCGAAGTCGATAACCCGCAGTTTGAAACTGCATCTATGGATGGATACGCTATAAGAGCTGAAGACCAAGAACTAGGGGAGTTGAAGATCATAGACTATCTGCCTGCTGGAAGCTACAAAGGAAATTTGGTCACAAAAGGAACTTGCGTAAAGACCTTTACAGGTTCACTTATGAGCGAAGGCAGTGATACGCTATTGCCCATCGAAAATGTTGAGGTTATAGGAGATAAAATAAGAGTTATCAAGTCTGTGCCAAAAGGTTTCTCTTCTCGCCCGATTGGTGAGAACTATAAAAAAGGTGAAGTGCTTATCAAAAAAGGAACCAAGATAAGATATGCCCAAATCGGAGTAATGGCAGAGCTTGGGCTTGTGCAGGTTTCTGTTTTTATCAAACCAAGAGTATCTATACTAGCAACAGGAAGTGAGATACTAGACTTTGGCGAGCAGAAAGAGAATATATCTCAGATAAGAAGCTCAAATCATGTAACTATCGAAGCGATTTTAAGAGAGTTTGGAGCTAGTACGATGAGACTAGGAATCGCAAAAGATGATAAGCAGAAGATAAAAGAGAGTATGGTTGAGGCTCTAAGAAACTCTGATATTTTAGTGACCACGGGCGGAGTGAGTGTTGGGGATTATGATTTTGTCAAAGAGGTTCTAGGCGATATGGATCCTCAGTACATTGTAGATGGAGCATTTATCAAGCCAGGACGACATATAAAGATAGTAAAGATAGGATACAAGTACATCTTTGCACTCCCTGGTTTTCCATATAGTTCAAGTGTGGGTACATTTTTGTATGTTTTACCGCTCATCAGAGCCATGCAAGCAGGAGAATTTGATACAAAAATCATAAAAGCGTACATAGATGAGGATTACAAAAAACGCTCAAAATATAAAGAGTTCACAGCGTGCAATCTTGTTTTAAAAGATGGAAGAGTTACTGTCAATTTAAACGGCAAAAAAACAGGAAGTAGCGCGATACTAAACAATATGTTAGATAACGCGGCTTTGCTTTGTGTAGATGAAGAGACAAAAGAGCTTAAAAAAGGCGATATTGTAGAAGTTATAGCTTTATAAAAATATATAGTAAGATTGCATATCGTATCAGTTTTGCTATAAAAACTATAGACAAAAATTTTAACCAATTGTACTTTAGGACTCCTGCTACAAAAGTTATGGGGTCGCCTATGATGGGGGTCCAGGAGAGAAGAAGCGATATAAAGCCATATTTTTGAAAGAAATCTGTAGCTTTTTGTATAGAACTCTTCTTAAAGTATGACTTCTTGATAGAAAAATCTCTTAGGTACTTGCCTAAGAGGTAATTTATAAATGAGCCCAGAGTATTGCCGGTACTTGCTACTAGCAAAGATGTATATATGAGCTCTGGGGATTCGTTTAGTTTATATAAAAAGTATGCCTCGCTACCGCCTGGAAGCAAAGTGGCAGCACCGAGACATATAAAAAATAGTGCTATCAAGTTAGAAAGTTTTCTATCTCTTCTTTATTTGTATCAAGTGAGTTGTATTTTATGATTAATATCTCTTCACTCTCATTTTTATACCACTCGATAATCCCATCTATATCGTGCAGATTTTTTGCTTTTTGAAGGTCAATCTTTGTGAAACTTAGATAGAGATTTTTATTGATTTTTGGATTTGTGATGGATGCCACTAAAAATAGCCATAAAAATGCAACCACGATGACTACGATAGCGATCTCTTTCATGCCATAGTTTTGCAGAAAATATCCACCAAATACACCACCTATAAAAGTACCTATATATCCAAAAGAGTTGAAAATTCCCAGCGCAGTCCCTTTTTGGTGAATTCTTGGGTATTTGCTTGCCATTGATTGCATGAGTGGTTCATGCATATTGAAGCCGATAAAAAAGATGATCACACCAACGATAAATAGAGTTGATGAGTGAGCAAATCCCATGACGGCATAGCTAAGGGCAAAAAGTATGATTCCTAGCATCAACATCTCTTTGGCTTTGTGTTTTTTCTCACCAATTATCGCTGAAGGTGCCATAGCTAAGATACCAAAAACCATCGCTGGCATATAGACCATCCAAAGATCCTTCTTTTCCCACCCAAACTCTTTAAACATGATGATAGGAATGATTAAAAATGCTAGAGTCATCATTCCCTTTTGCAGCATATTTGTTATGTTCATTTTCATAAGATCTCTGTTTTGCAAGATCTCTAATAATTTTGTATTGCTATTGTCATAACTGTGTGAGATTTTGGGAGGATTTTCCACTTTTGTATATAAGACAATGATTGCCAATACAGAAAAAATAGCAACCAAGTAGAAGAGTTTATCAACTCCCCAATATCCGCCTACCAAAGGTCCAATCATCATAGATAGAGCAAATGAGAGAGCGATAGTTCCGCCCATCATAGCCATGGCCTTTGCTCTAACTTCCTCTTTGACCATATCGCTTATCATCGCAGTTGCAACAGCTCCTATAGCGCCGGCACCCTGTATGAAACGACCTAGCATCAAAGTATATATATCGCCACTAACAGCACAAATCAAAGAGCCGATAATGAAGATAACCAAGCCTATGCTTATAGTTATCTTTCTGCCTATTTTATCTGAGAGCATACCAAATGGCACTTGCAATATCATTTGAGTAAGTGCATATCCGCCGATAGTAACTCCAACTAAAAATTCATTTGAGCCTTTTAACCCTAGTGCATATACAGAGAGTACAGGCAACACAATAAAAAGTCCCATAAATCTTAAACCGATGATAGAGGTAATCGGCATAATTTTTTTCATCATAGTTTTGTCCTATATTTTTTAATAGGACTAATTTTACCCTAATTTTGCTTTAAAATATAAATAAATGATAAATAAATGGTATAATCTTTATAAAAACAGGAGTAAGCAGGCATGAAATATCCAAAATTTACATCTAAAAACAGTTCGTTAATGGCTAAATTTTTAACTAAAGAGGTTTTTGAAGAGTTAAAAGATGCAAAAACAAAAAATGGTTTTACTTTAGAAAAAGCTATAAAATCAGGCATCGACAATCCAGATAGTAGCATAGGCGTATATGCAGGAGACGAAGAGTCATATGAACTTTTTGCACCTCTATTTGACCCTATAATTCAGGAGTATCATGGATTTACTCGCAGGGATATGCATGCAAGCAATCTAAACATAGATGAATTAGATGCTCCAAATCCTGATCTCAAAGGAGAGCATATACTATCGACTAGAATCAGAGTAGGAAGAAATCTTTCTGATTTTCCGCTAGGGACAGCAATCTCTAAAACTCAAAGAGATGAGGTGGAAATGATAGTTTCAACTGCTCTTAACTCTCTCGAAGGTAGTCTAGCTGGGAAATACTATCCACTTTATGCGATGAGTGAAGAGCAGAGACTCTCTTTGGTGAAAGATCATTTTCTGTTTAAGGCCGGAGATAGATTTTTAGAATCAGCCGGACTAAATAGGGATTGGCCAAAAGGTAGAGGGATTTATCACAATCATGAAAAAACTTTTTTAGTCTGGATAAATGAAGAGGATGAGTTAAGAGTTATATCGATGCAAAAAGGCGGGGATATAAAAGAGGTTTTTACTAGATTGGTTCAAGCGATAAGAGAGTTGGAAAAAAAGATGAAATTTGCTTTTAGCGAACATTTAGGATATATCACAAGTTGCCCCACAAACCTTGGAACTGCCATGAGAGCAAGCGTGCATATAGCTCTGCCAAAACTTTCACAAGATATGAAAAGATTTAAATCTATCACCGACAAATACCATCTGCAAATCAGAGGAGTAAATGGAGAGCATTCCCAAAGCGAAGGTGGAGTCTATGATATAAGCAATGCGAGAAGATTGGGCGTGACAGAAGTGCAGTGTGTGCAGGATATGCATGATGGCGTAGTGGAGCTGATAAAAACTGAAGAGAGTTTGTAGCTCCACTGTGAAGTAGTTAGGCTCTTTGCTTCTTTAGTTTTAAGCTGTTTTTATTGTAAAGTAACACCATTAAAACCAAAGATGAGATATAGACTAAAGCTTCTATGAGAGAAGGAGCGCTATTGTACCCAAAGAGGGATTTTGCAAAGCTTCCTGCTAGCGAATTTTCATCTATAAATTGGCTTGAATTCCAAATGTTCTCTGTGATAGTTGGGATGATATTTGCTTCTTGAAGTTCGTGTGCTCCTCTTGCAAAAAGTCCTGTCGCAAAAAGTATAAGCAGAGCACTACTTATGCTTAATAGGTATTTTAAATTTATACCTTTTAAGCCGAGGTAAACAAAGTATCCAGCTAAAACACCAGCTACTAATCCGGATAACCCAGTAATCAGCGAGATACTGCTTTGACCCGCTACAAGTGCATTTAAAAAGATTGTTGTTTCAACGCCTTCTCTGAGAATAGAGACAAATACTAAAAATAGCAGTCCATTTTTAGTTCCCGTTTTTACAATGCCTTGCAGCTCTTCTTTGATAGCTTTTGTTGTATCTTTTGACATCCAAACGATCAGATATACGATCATAACAGCACCTAAAACCATAGTAGTACCTTCAAATATCTGCTCTGCGATACCACTAAAATCACCAACTAATTGATGAAATAAAATCGCAACTATTATGCTGCCTAAAATGCCTAAAAAAAGCCCGATATAGATGTATCTGTTCATTTGTGTTTTGTTACTGTTTTTTAGATAGCTAAATATAATGCCTATAATTAGTGCAGCTTCGAGAGACTCTCTGAAAGTTATAATAAACTCTTCCATGAATTATTCCTTATATAATTTTGATAATCATAATCATAATGTAAACTAGCTTAATGTATTATTAATTTTTATTATATCTTTACATCATTAGTTTTTACACATTCGCTCCATACAGTCTGTGTATAATTGCAAAAAATTAAGGATACAAATGATGAAAAGATTGATTATCGCTTCTGTGGTGGTTATTTTTGCAATGGGTTACTATTTTGTAAATGCAAAAAGTGGTGAAAATGGTAGATGGTACACAAAGGCTCAAGTCTTAAAAGGCAAAAAACTTTTTGCTGCAAATTGTGCTAGTTGTCATGGTCTAAATGCTCAAAAGACTGAAAATTGGAGACAAAAGCTAGCAGATGGCTCATATCCTCCACCACCATTAAATGGAACTGCTCATGCTTGGCACCATCCTTTTGATAATCTGATTTCTCAGATACAAGATGGTGGAGCAAAGTATGGCGGTAAAATGCCTGGATTTAGAGGAGTGCTAGATAAAGAGGAAGAGAAAGATGCTATTAGTTATTTTCAATCATTTTGGAATGACAAGATATATGACTCTTGGGCAAAAAGAAGCGGATTTTAAAATACAAGAATAAATTGGCTTCCGACCCCCTCTTTTGAGTTTAAGATAATCTTTATATTGTATTTATTGCAGATGGATTGGACGATATCAAGTCCAATCCCAAAACCGCCTTGTTTGCTTGATGCTCTATGATATCTTTGAAATATCTTTTTTAGCTCCTCTTTTTTGATTCCCTCTCCATTGTCTTTTATGGTCAACTTATTGTCTTTGAGCCAAATTGTTATCTCTCCTCCTCTGCTGGTGTATTTTATAGCATTTGAGATGAGGTTATTGCATAAGATTATAAAATCTTCAGCCTCTATGTTGAAAAAAGTTTCATCTATATCATATATAAGGTTTATCTTTTTTCTGTTGGCTATGCTTGCATAAAAGGGAATCTCTTGAAGCAAAATTTTGGAGATATCTATCTTCTCTTGCTGTGAGCTGTTTGGTTTTTTCAAAGTTATATATGAGAGATCTTTGTAGATATTTGATATCTTTTTTGCACTGATTTTTATGAGGTTTCTATTTGTTTTATTATAAAAATTTTTAGAATCAGCACATAGTAAAAGAGCTGATATAGGAGTGTTGAGTTCATGTGTGGCATTTTTCACAAATCTGTTTAAAGCCTCTCTTTGATTTTGAATCGGTTTGATAAACAGCTTTGCCAAATAAAATCCTATGATTAATAGTGCGGCATAAAGCAATAAAGTCACCAAAGCTATCATGATCAAAAGTTTCGAATTTTTTGTACTCAAGTCACCTTTTTTTATAACAACATAAGAGACACCCAAGTGACCCGAAGCACTATGGTCTATATAAAAAATAGCATCTTTTGATTCGAAAACTCTTTTTGAAAAGTCAATTTGTTCTTTGATTTGCGTATATATAGGTTTATAGTTCAAATCATAAATGCCATATTTTAGTTTTTTATCTACATGTAGAGTTTTCATATCAAAAGCTATGTTTCGCATTTGGGATTGTATGATCTGATACGAGATGGATTCCGCATTTGTTCTCATATTGGAAATGGCTAGTTCCCTGTACTGTTTTGAGCTAAAAGAGTAAAAAAGCCAAGCGATAACCAGCAAAAAAAGTAAAGAGGAGCCAAGAAATAGAGCTAAAAAACTGTAAAAAGTTCTTTTTTCATTTTTAGTTAAAACGATATCCGACTCCTTTGATAGTTGTGATACATTTTTCGCCTAGAATTTTCCTAAAGTTTTTTACATATGTCCTTATGGTGGCATCTGTTGGTTTCTCGTCATAAGCCCAAATATTTGATGCAAGCTCTTCTAGGGAGACTGTTCTATTGTTGTTTTTGATAAAATACTCAAATATACAAGACTCTTTTTTAGAGAGTTGGAAAGTTTCATTGCCTTTCAAAATCTGCTGGCTTGCAAAGGAGTATTTTGTGTCTGAGGAGATAGACATTAGCTCTGAATTTTCAATCTTATGCAATCTTTTTACATTTTCGATTCTAAGCAACAGTTCTTCAAGCTCAAATGGCTTTTTGATATAATCATCACAACCGCACGAGAAGCCGTGTTTTAAATCTTCAAAACTATTTAAAGAGGTTATAAATATAGCAGGAGTAAGGATATTGTCTTCTCTTAGACTCTTTAGAAGATTAAAGCCATTTGGCGGCGGAACATTAACATCTAGTAGCAAGAGGTCAAAAGAAATTTTGCAAAGTAACTCTTCCGCTTCTGCTCCGCTAAATGCGGATTCTACGGTATATCTTGATTGCTGAAGCGAAAAAGTTATGATTTCATTTAGTATTTCATCATCTTCGAGTAGCAAAATCTTCATGATTTTGGATGCTTTCTGTTGCATACTATGAGCTTTGGTAAGGTATCCAAACTCTTTTCGATCTCATTTATGAAGCAACTAAATGTAGAATCCGGATCTTCAATCAGCGTATATACTATCCATCTTCCTTCTTGCGTGGCTTCAAGGATTTGTGCCTTTTTCATCATCTTTAGGTGCCTTGAAACCAGGGGTTGAGAGAGGTTTAGAGTATCGCATACCTCACATACGCAAACCTGCTTTTCTCTTAAGATCAAAGCTAGTATATCTAGCCTGTTTGCATCACTAAATATTTTGGAAAGAGAGACTAATCTTTGCATTTAAGGACCTTTAAAGTAAAGTTATATAACAATACAGTTATATAACCAAATTGTTATATTATAACTGACCTTACGCACTATAAGCATACCTAGGCAGAATGAGAAAGTATCATATGCGAGGCAGTTTGCTTTTAGCGTAGCCGTAGCTACGGTAGAAGTAAACTAACGAAGCAGATGGTGCTTTATCATTCCGCCCTACGGATGATAAAATTTGCACCCTACTGCTGCGTCAGCATAGCTTCATAGTAGTATAACTACAATTTTGCTATACTTCCTTGCATTAGAGTGCAACTTTTATCACCTAGGTATGCTTATAGTGCGTAAGGTCAGTTAATAATACCATAAAAGGTAAAAATATGGAAATTTCTATCACAAAAATTGCACTTGATTTTGCACACTCTGTTCTCGAGTTAAGCAATGCCATGTCTCCTTATATACTTTTTGGACTTATATTTGCAGGCATTTTACATGAGCTAGTACCTCAGAGTTTAGTAACAAGGCATTTAGGAAAAGGAAATATCTCATCAGTTCTAAAAGCCACCTTTTTTGGCATTCCTTTGCCTGTTTGTTCGTGTGGAGTTATCCCCTTGGCTGCTGGCATCAAAAAAAGCGGTGCAAGCAAAGGCTCGACTCTCTCTTTTTTGATCTCTACTCCCATCACCGGAGTTGACTCTGTTTTGGCAACATATGGTATATTTGGTTGGATTTTTACGATTTATCGTCTGTTTACATCTATGATAATAGCTATAGTGGCAGGAATTTTTACAAATATTTTTGATAAAGATGAGGTGAGTGAGCCAAAATTTTCTTTGCAAAAAGGGCAAAATATGAAAAATCTTTCTATCAAATCCTTTGCGACGGTAACAACTCAAAAAGAGCAAAAAGAGGAAGATTTGGGATTGAAATTTAAAGAATTTTCCATCAAAAAGGCACTAAGATACTCCTTTGTAAATCTCTTAGGAGATATCGCAAAGCCACTATTTTGGGGTCTTTTGCTTGGCGCAGCGATTAGCGTAGCTATACCACAAAATCTAAGTAATTTGCTTGTAAATTATCCTATGCTTTCATATATAATAGCCATCTCCATCGCAGTCCCGATGTATGTTTGCGCAACAGCATCTCTACCCATAGCAGCATCCCTGATGCTCTCAGGCGTAAGTGCAGGGGCAGCTTTTGTATTTCTCAGCGCAGGACCGGCTACAAATATAGTGACTATAGGCGTAGTAAAAAAGATGTTAGGCAAAAAAAGTGTCTATATATATCTAGGAAGTATCATCGCGGGAAGCTTGCTCTTCGGATTGGGTTTGGATTATATCTTTAGCATATCAAGCATCAACCCAAAATCAATAGTAAAAATTGATGAGGAGTATGGGTATATATCATTAGTAAGCACTATTCTCTTATGGGTCTCAATTTTATATTTTTTTATTGCACCAAGGATGAGGCGTATATTGTTGTAAGCTAGAAGTTGTATTTAAACCAAAAGTAGGTAAAATTTTCACTATGAAGATAATATTAGCTAGCAATAACAGTGGAAAAGTAAAAGAGTTTAAGTCTTGGATGAGTGAGTACTCAGTAGAGCCATTTGGTGAAGTTATGTCAAAATTTGAAATTGTTGAGGATGGTAAAAGTTTCAAGGAGAATGCCCTCATAAAAGCTAGGGCAGTTTATGACAGACTTGAGGATAAGCATAGCATAGTCATGGCTGATGATAGCGGGATTTGCGTGGATATGCTTGGAGGAGAACCGGGTATCTATAGTGCTAGGTATGCAGGAGTCGATGCAACCTCGTTGCAAAATCTGGATAAACTTGTGTATAAGCTAAAGGAGATGGGCGTAAAGATGACGCCTGCTCACTATACTGCTGCCATAGCCATCGTGACTTCTTTGGGTGAATTTTGCGTTCATGGCTGGATGTATGGAGATGTCATAGATGAAAAAAGGGGACACAACGGATTTGGATATGACCCGATTTTTATACCGAGTGGATATGATAAAACACTAGGAGAGCTTGGCGAAGAGGTAAAGATGCAGATTTCACATCGTTCAAATGCACTGGAGCTTGCAAAAATAATTTTAAAATCTTTAAAGAGGTGATATGATGGCAAAAGTTTTGATAATCGGAGCAGGAGGAGTTAGCAGAGTTGCGGTTAAAAAATGCGCAATGAACAGCGATGTTTTTAGTGAAATTGTACTAGCTAGCAGAACAAAATCAAAGTGCGACGAGATTGCTAGCGAGATAAAAAATGAGCTACATGTAGAGATAAAAACGGCAAAAGTAGATGCAGACAATCTTGATGAATTGGTCGCGCTTATAGAGGATGAAAAGCCTCAAATCGTCATGAATATCGCTCTTCCTTATCAGGATTTGACTATCATGGATGCTTGCGTGAAGTGTGGTGTGGATTATCTTGATACGGCGAATTATGAACACCCCGACACTGCAAAGTTTGAGTATAAAGAGCAGTGGGCAAGGGATGAGGCATTTAAAAAAGTGGGTATTATGGCACTTTTGGGCAGTGGTTTTGACCCTGGCGTCACAAATGTTTTTTGTGCTTATGCTCAGCAATACCTCTTCGATGAGATACACTATATAGATATACTTGATTGCAATGCAGGAGACCATGGTTACGCATTTGCTACGAACTTTAATCCGGAGATCAACCTTAGAGAAGTAAGTGCAAATGGACGATATTGGCAAAGAGATGAAAACGGTGAAGGTAGGTGGCATGAGACGAAGCCATTGGAGATTAAGATGCAGTGGGATTATCCCGAAATCGGTGTAAAAGATAGCTATCTGATGTATCACGAAGAGATGGAGTCACTTTGTAAAAATATCAAGGGATTGAAGAGGATAAGATTTTTTATGACATTTGGGCAGAGCTACCTAACTCACATGAAGTGCTTGGAAAATGTTGGAATGTTACGAATCAATGAAGTAGAGGTAAACGGCGTAAAAGTCGTACCACTTCAACTCTTAAAAGAGCTCCTGCCAGACCCTGCGACTCTAGGAGAGAGAACAGTCGGCAAGACAAATATAGGCTGCGCTATCGAGGGGCTAAAAGATGGTAAAAAGAAAAAGATATACATTTACAACACATGTGACCATCAAGCTTGCTACCGCGAAACTGGTGCCCAAGCTGTCAGCTATACCACAGGAGTTCCAGCGATGATCGGAGCAAAAATGGTACTAGAGAAAAAATGGCATGGCAAAGGTGTGTTCAACATGGAAAACTTTGACGCAAAACCTTTTATGGAAGAGTTAAACAAACAGGGGCTTCCATGGAAGATTTTGGAGATGTAAGTACCCTAGCTAACCATGTCAGCGTGACCAAAATATATCTGTTCATCAGCTCTCTTTAAAAGCTTTTGGAGTCTGTTTTTTGCTTTGATTTTTGTATCGTGATCGAAGTAGATCATCATATTTCTTGAAAATATAAAATCAAATTTTCTAAGTTGATGCAGGCTCTCATCAAAGATATTTGTGCATCTAAAAGAGACTTGGTTTTTGACTATATCTTTGAGTGTAAATTTATCACCATCTTGTGTGAAATACTTCTCTCTCAGACTTGCATCTACCCTATGCAGACTTCTTTGATTATAGATGGCATTTTGGGCTTTGGATATGATACTTTTGCTTATATCGATGCCTACGATATGAAAGTCAAATGCCTTAAACCCAGCCTCTAGCATCATCATAGCTATCGTATATGGCTCCTCGCCTGAAGAGCTTGGAGCGCATAAAATCTCTACTTTAAATCCTAGTTTTTTTGCCTTATTTATCATATCTTCTATCTGTGGAGTCTCTCTGAAGAAGTATGTCTCATTTACTGCTAGATAATCTATGAGCTCTTGTTTCAAGGAGTTGTAAGTTTTGATTTTTCCATAGAGTTCGTCAAAGGTGTAGATCTCTCTTTTTTTGCAAAAGAGTATCAGTTTGTTTTTGACAATCTCTTTTTTGTTTGAAAAGTCGATGCCAGTTTCATTTTTAAAATACTCTATGAGTTTTTGCGCATCACTGAAATCCTCTACAGGTTTGATATCTTCTACATGTAGAGGTTGCTTTTTTCTTTTAAATAGACTAAACATTAAAACTCCCCTATTTTATAGCAAATCTCTTCAATGCCTAGTTGGAGGGCATTTGGATTTAATTCACTCGCAGCTTTTGGCATACCATAAACGATGGAGCTTTGTTCGTTTTCATTTATACATGTAGCACCAATTTTTGCTAGATTTGATGCGCCAGATGCTCCGTCATTGCCTATGCCTGTCAGTATGATTGCCATTATCTTTATATTTTTATTGATTGAGGCTACTGAGTTGAAAAGAAGATCTATATTTGGCGAGTAGTTGAGAGGTTTGTTGTATCTGTGAAATACCAAATCTCCATTTTTGTCTTTTATCTCATAATTCTCCTCAAGCACATAAATAGTTCTATTTTTTAGAACTAGATTCTCTTTGCTAAGGGAAACATCTAAGTTGCAATTATTATTTAATTGCTTTACAAAGCTTGAAAGATAGGGGCTTTGCATATGTTGAATGATGACGATAGTAGCATCAAAATCTTTGTTAATGGTTTTTATGATTTTTTGCAATTGACCAGGACCACCCGTGGATGCACCTATCAATATAAGTTTTTTTATAGACAAAATCGGACTCTTTTATAAGAAATTACGCAATTATATAATAATATCTGACCTTACGCACTATAAACACACCTAGGCAGAATGAGAAAGCATCATATGCAAGGCAGTTTACTTTTAGCGTAGCCATAGCTACGGTAGAAGTAAACTAACGAAGCAGATGGTGCTTTATCACTCTGTCCTACGGATGATAAAATTTGCACCCTACTGCTGCGTCAGCATAGCTTCAATGTAGAATAACTACATTTTTGCTATACTTCCTTGCATTAGAGTGCAACTTTTATCACCTAGGTGTGCTTATAGTGTGTAAGGTCAGATAGTATACCAAAAACAGAGGAGATTTTATGATTAAAAATATAAAAGAGTATGAATTTAGCCCACTGCCAGCAGGCAAGGGAGGCTCAATGAGCGTTTTGATAGGAGATGACAGGGCTCCAAATTTTGCGATGAGAAAGTTTGTTATAAAAAGCGGTGGTTCTATGCCACTTCATACCAATACAGTAGAGCATGAACAATATGTGCTGGGCGGAAGTGCTAAAGTTGTCATAGCTGACGAGGAGAAGGTGGCTAAAAAGGATGACATTCTTTTTATACCTGCGGGTGTTCCTCACTCTTATGAAGTCCTCGGGAATGAGGATTATGAGTTTTTATGTTTGGTTCCAAATGAAGAGGATAAGATAGAAATTTTATCATGAAACCATCTATCTTGATCACAGGTTGTTCATCCGGCATAGGGTATTTCTGTGCAAAAAAGTTAAGCGAGATGGATTTTAAACTCTATGCGACTGCAAGGAAAGAAAAGGATGTCAAGAGACTTAGAGAAGAGGGTTTAAATGCCTTTAAATTGGATGTTACAAGTTCTAAAGATATAAAGAGTGCATTTGATTTTATAGCTGAAGATGACGGCAAATTGGATATTTTGTTTAATAATGCCGGCTTTGGACAACCAGGAGCGCTAGAAGACTTGAGCGTAGAGGCATTAAGAGAGCAGTTTGAGACAAATCTGTTTGGAAATTTTGCTCTGACAAAAGAGATGTTGGGGCTTTTGAGAAATGCTAAAAATCCAAAAATCATACAAAATAGCTCAGTTCTAGGATATATATCTTTGAAGTATAGAGGTGCTTACAATGCCAGTAAATACGCACTTGAGGGCTTGAGTGATACTCTAAGGCTTGAGCTTGATCCTTTTGGTATCAAGGTTTGTTTGATTGAGCCTGGACCCATAAGTAGTGAGTTTAGAAAAAATGCTTATGAGAAATTTAAAGCAAATATCAAAGTTGAGGGAAGTTTTTATGAGAGTGATTATGTTCAGTCGATTAAGCGATTTGAATCAAATAAAAAAGATCCATTTGCACTAAATGAGGATGCAGTTTTTAGAGTTTTGCTAAAGATTATAAACTCTAAAAATCCAAAACCAAGATATAGAGTGACGATTCCTTCAAGCATTTTTTGGTTTTTGAAAAGAGTTTTGAGCACTAAAATGCTTGATAGGGTACTAAAAAATGTATAAAAATATACAAACCCCTTGCTATGTTTGCGAGGAGGAACTTTTAGAGAAAAATCTTAAAACCATTCAATATGTAAAACAAAAAAGTGGTGCTAAGGTTTTGTTGGCTCTAAAGGGATTTGCATTTTATCATCTTGAGCCTCTCGTTTCAAACTACCTTGATGGCTGTTGTGCTAGTGGACTTTGGGAGGCAAAACTTTCAAAAGAGGAGTTTGGAGGCGAGACGCATACATATTCGCCAGCATTTAAGGATGATGAGATTGATGAGATACTAGATATATCAAATCATATAGTTTTCAACTCCTTTGCGCAGTGGCAAAAATATAGACAAAAAGCCAGTGCAAAAGCATCTTGTGGGCTTAGAATCAACCCAGAAATCTCATCTGCTCCAGTAGAACTTTACAATCCTTGTGGACTCTACAGCAGGTTTGGCATCACCAAAAAAGAGTTCAAGCCAGAACTGCTTGATGGGATAGAGGGGTTTCATTTCCATGCTCTTTGTGAGCAAGGAGTTGATGAACTAGAAGAGGTTTTAAATGGTTTTGAGTCTAAGTTTGGAGAGTATTTAAAAGATTTAAAGTGGGTAAATTTTGGCGGAGGGCATCACATCACAAAAGATGGGTATGATGTTGAAAAACTGATCAAGTTAATCGTAGATTTTAAAAAGAGATATGGCGCTGAAGTTTATCTAGAACCAGGTGAAGCAGTTGGTTGGAAGTGTGGAGTTTTGGTTTCATCTGTCTTAGATATCGTTCACAATGGTATGGATATAGCTGTACTTGATGCCTCTAGCGAGGCTCATATGCCTGATACTCTCGCTATGCCATATCGCGCTCAAGTCAGAGGTGCAGATAAAATAGGTGTAAAAAGATACAGTTACAAACTCACAGGAAATAGTTGTCTCTCAGGTGACATCATGGGAGATTACTCATTTGATGAGCCTTTGAAGATAGGTGAGCATGTTATATTTGAAGATCAAATTCACTATACTATAGTCAAAAACACAACATTCAATGGTATAAAACTTCCAAATTTAGCAATAATGAAAAAAAATGGAGAGTTTGAAGTGGTAAAAGAGTTTACATATGAGGATTATAAAAGTAGAAATTAGGCTCTACATGTAGAGCCTAATTTCTCAATTCTTAATACCTTCAATCCACTTTTCCATCACAAGTTGCAAAGCCTCTTTGGGCGCTTCTAAAAAGCTGATTTCAAACTTATCTTGAAATTCACATACTCCTATCGACCTTGGTCTCACTGCTAAGATCTTTGGCGTTGGTATCTCTTTGCCAAAACAAAAAATTATATTTTTGGCTTCAACCAATCCATCCACGACAGAGTGACCATCTAAAGATTTTGTATGTGCCAAGTTATCAAAAGTCGTAATGTATGATGCTATGGGATGATTTTCTATCTTTGCCTTAATAGAACTCAATATTTCATCTGTATTAGCAAAATCTGTTTCTTTCTTGGATATTTCTGTCGTAAATACCGGATATTTTTCTTTAAGCTGTATCTTTTTCATTTTTTTACTTTAAAAATCATATCTCATGGAAAATGCAACAGATGTTTCTGAATGCTCTACTTTTAGGGATCCTATTGTTGTGTTTACAGTAACATCGTTACTAGGAGAGTACACTACATCAAAGTCAAGAGATACATGTTTTGTTATCTCTGTGCCAGCACCTAAAGTAAAATGATTTTCACTGGTTGCAGGAAACATTAGATAGTTAAAAAGATTTAAGGCTGCACCTTGAGGAGTTGTGCCAGCATATTTGGTTATTGGATTGGTTGCATGGTTAAACCCAACTCCGTACCATGTGCCGTTTTTTTCATATTTTGCACCAAGAGCAAAAACATTTTGATCTTTCCAGCCAAAATCTTTATACCCTTTTGCACTTCCCCACTTTATCTTTTTGTAGTCAAACGAGAAGTTGAAACTGTTTATATCGTATGATAAACCTAGTCCATACTCTGCTGGTTGATCTAAATCATCGGCAAAAGCAGAAGGGAAAACTCCTAGTGTTACAAATGGTTGAGATGCAACGCTAAGTGTTTGATTGTATGTCATGGCTATTTTTGATTTGTAGACTAGCCCAAGTCTAAAATCAGGATTTATGTCGTAACTAAATCCAACCGCAAAACCGACTCCGAAGTGATCGCTTGAACCCGAACCAACTTGGTTAATGCCACCCATGCCATGCATATTATAGGCAATGTCGAGTGAACCGTATTGTATGACCGGTGCTACACCAACAGCAAATTTATCAGCCTTGTAAGATACCGTAGGAGCAAATTTCATAAGCATCAAGTTTGTTCTTGCGTCCATCAAGCTTGCATCTCCTCTGTAGTCAACACCCATGCCTGCTGCTCCAAACATGCCCACTCCAAATGCCCAACTGCCGTCAACTGGCATAGAAGAGAATACTTCAGGCATGATACTCATGTCGGCATCACTTTTTTTGCCATTTGCCTTTACGGTTGGCATAAAGAGTGTTGCACCAAAGTCAACTTGGTCATTTTTGCTGTTTGATATAAGAGCAGGGTTGACCAAAACATTTTCTGCTCCAAAGTATGTAGCGATTCCTACGCCACCCATTGCTCTTGATTTTGCACCAAGACCTATCAGACTGTCACCATTTGTTGCAAATAGCATAGATGCGCCCAAAGCTAGTAAAACTACTTTTTTCATCTGTAACCTCCAAAAAATTTAGGAATTATACATTAATCAGATGATATATCAAAGTAGTTTTTTCGTCAATTTCGTCAATTTAGTTTGATTATTAAAAAAAATATTAGATAGATTTTTAAGAAATAGATAACAAATAGTTTTTGAAATGATAGTTATATCGGAGTTTTGGCGGATTATAAAATATAAGTTGAATTTATGAGAATTATATTTTGAAGTTTTAGTTGGTAAATTGCATTAATTTACCAACTAAATAAAAAATATAATCTTTACTTAAAAGAGATAATAATCATATGAGATGATAAACTCCCTAGCTACGGCTTCTACTTCTAGGTTTTCTATCTCTTGATGAGTTTCTGTTTCTTGAAGATGAGTTTCGATTTCTATCTCTCCCTCTCCCTCTTCCTCTGCCGCCTCTATCTCTACTGTTTCTCTCTTCTATCCTTTTTATGATTCCCGAGAGTGATTTTTTGTCAAATCCAATTTTACTAGGACCTTGAACGGAGTTTTTATTTATAAGCATTGAGATTAGCTTGAGTGAAATTTTACTTAGATTTATATCGTCACCTAGTATATCTAGTATCTTTTGAGCATTTTCATGAAGAGGAGCATTTTCTATCTCATTTGCTATCTTGTTGAGTTGAGACTCTTTTACATCACTTAGAGTCGGAACTATTTTAAATTTTAAGTTGGTGCCAACTTTCTTTGCGATTCTTTGCATGCTATGGTACTCCATCGGAGTAACAAGCGTTATGGCTGTCCCTTTTTTGCCAGCTCTTCCAGTTCTTCCAATTCTGTGAACATAACTATCTGGGTCAAAAGGTATGTGAAAGTTAAAGACATGGGAGATATCACTTACATTTAGTCCTCGGGCTGCAACATCCGTAGCTACTAATATCTCTATTTGAGAGTTTCGAAAAGCTCTTATGACACTCTCTCTTTGGTTCTGCTCCATATCTCCATGAAGACCACTAGCTGAGTAGCCAAGAGCTAACAGTTGGGTAGAGACTCTATCAACCTCTTTTTTTGTTCTACAAAATATGATCGATTTTGTAGGCTCTAGTGAATCTAAAAGTCTGATTAGCGCACTATCTCTTTCCCTCTCTTCTATCACATAGTAGAGTTGTTCTATATCTTCATTTGTTGTATGCTCTTTTGGAGTGATACTTACAAATTTTGGCTCGTTTAGTCTTCTTTTTGCAAGCTTTTTGATGGGTTCTGGCATAGTAGCTGAAAAGAGGAGAGTTTGTCTCTCTTTTGGAAGAAATTTTAAGATGCTCTCTATATCCTCTAAAAATCCCATATCTAGCATCTCATCAGCTTCATCCAAGATGACGATTTGTGGTGTAAAATTTCTTAGTCTGTCATTTTTCAAAAGGTCAAGCATCCTGCCTGGGGTTGCTACGACTACACTCGCACCTTTCTCGATCAATCCTATCTGTCTGTTGTAAGATGTGCCACCATATATAGTTACAGTTTTTATATCTTTAAATCTTCCAAGAGTATATAGCTCATCACTTACCTGAGTTGCCAACTCTCTAGTTGGAGTTATAACTAAAATCTGTACTCTTTTTTCACTAGGGTCGATCATGCTCATAGCAGGAAGTCCAAAAGCTGCAGTTTTACCTGTACCTGTTTGCGCTTGAGCAACTATATCGTGTCCTTCTAATATGAGAGGAATTGCCTCATCTTGTACGGGGCTTGGTTCTCTGAATCCAGCTTCTTCTATGGCTTTAAGTATTGCCTTGTCTAGGTTAAATTTGTTAAATGTTGTTGTCATTTATTCTCTTTGTGTTTATTTTTCAAAACAACATAAAAAAACTGATTGCAGAAGTCTGTTCTGCTACATAAAAATTATAAAGTCTAAGTTATTTTTTTGGTAAACCTGTAAACTTGTATGTAAAAACCTACATACTCGCTCGGTATCCCAAATCTCGGTAGGTTTTGAAGAAGTTCTCTTAAGAAGTTCTGAATTGGAGGGCATTATACTTAATACATGCTTAAAGTAAGCTTGCCATAAT
>JALSKH010000232.1 GCA_026988975.1 Campylobacteraceae bacterium | reverse complement strand
AATGTTCCATACTTTTTTAATACCGATTGTTTTGAAACAACGAATGTTTTTCTAATCATAAGTTTTGATGTTTTAGGGATACTCCCTTCATCGAAATTACTGTTGCAAATCAATATTTCATCATCATACATTTTATCGATTTTACTACTAATGGGAATAGCAACGAAATCATCATGAGGCAAATTGTCTTTAAATACTAAAACAGGTCTATCTTTTGATTTTTTAAAATCACTAAAATAAAATTTACACAAAACAATATCAAAATGTTTTATTTCCATATTTCATCTTCACTTTCATCTTTCCACTCATCTATTAAGTTGGCTGAATGATTTGAAAAAGCATTAATTTCTGAATTTTCATGATTTTGGGCTCTACTAGACTCAACAGTTCTGTCTTCTACAATTTCTAATTCTCTGCTATTTAAATTGTTTAAAAAAAACATTATATGACTATAGATATTCTCTGACACATTTAACTTTATTGTATGCATTTCATCTATCCTTCACTTTTATTTCAAATATTATATCCAAAGTACTTTACACTCTATACAATTTTCTAATTTTAAAACACCCATAAATTTTCCTCATATCACTACTTCTTACAAGCTCCAGCTTTCATGTTTGCTCTATTTTTTTTCAAAAACTTTGCTCCAATCCCTTTTACTTTTACAATCTCATCAACATTTTTAAAACAATGTGTTTTTCTATACGCCACAATAGCCTCTGCTTTTTTAGCCCCAACACCATGCAATGCACTCAACTCTTTTACACCAGCACTATTAATATCAACCGAACCAAAAACCAAACTAAACGCGACAAGCAACAATCCCAAAATCTTCATATTCACACCCTTTAAATAAATTTGTTAGATTATAATGGTTTCTTTCTTAATTCTTACTTGTCGCATCATCCATTACATCACTTTCTGCTTTTCAACAAAAAACATACTTACGCACAAAACCACCATAGCCAAAACAAATGCTATGAAAACATTAGAAATTCCATAGACAAAACAAAAGAGTAGTATATTAACAAACAAAGAAGCAATAACAACCTTTGTATGGCTCCATCCAGCTTGTGTGAGGCGTTGGTATGCGTGTTTTTTATGCGCTTGACTCAGTTTTTCGCCATTTAATTTGCGCCTAATCAGAGTCACAGTAGCATCAAACCAAAAAACTCCAAAAAGGATAATCCACACCCATAAGTTTGCACTTTCTACATTGCCATAATAGAGCGTAAAAACAGCAACTGTATAACCCAAAAGTGTACTACCGACATCCCCCATAAAAATCTTAGCATTTCCAAAGTTCCAGTACAAAAATCCAAGCACAGCCACTGCTAAAACAAGAAAATGTCCACCGCCAAAGAGGATAAATCCAGCCATTGACAAAAAGAGTGCTTCACTTCCCGCATACCCGTTAATACCATCCAAAAAATTATAAAGATTGATAAACCACACTATAAGTAAAAAAGCAAATCCATTTGTTAAAAATTGATTTGTAACACTAAAAAGCCCAAAATCAATCTCACGCAACCCACCGAGAAAACAGATCCCAAGCCCTGCAACCAAAGCCTGAGTAATCAAACGAACTTTAGGACTCAGCTCATACAGATCATCAAAAAAACTCACAATTGCTATGATGGCACCAACCAACAAAGCATAAAAAAGCTGCTCATTAAAAGCATCTGTAAAATACAAATACCCCAATCCTACAAACCAAGTCACTGCAATAGCAATCCCTCCACCATGAGGTGTCGGCACGCTATGAGAACTTCGTTCATTTACCTCAGCAACCAAAGACTTTTTGATAGCATAGTTTTTTATAAGGTAAGTAAGTGTGAAAGAGAGAAGTAGTAAAAGTAAATATATCATCTCGTAAACCTAACTAGTAATGGTATTTGCATAATGCAATCGCTATTTTACTATCACGCACTTTATAAAAAACACTATCAAAAATATCTTTAAAGTTATTTCTTGCTTCTATCATACTAACTACTTGCATTACTCTTCCTTATATTATTTGAAATCCGACTTGGGTGCCCTTCAATGTGTGGATACCCTTGAAAAGTAAATCTCTGGCCCTTAATAATGAAACCTGCATTGTGCAATGACAATCAAATCTCCTATGATTTTATATACCATCCTATGTTCTGCCGTAATTCTTCGTGAGTAATACTCATTGAAATTTTCTTTCAATTTTTCTGGCTTGCCTATCCCCTCTTTATCATATGGGTTTCGCTTTATATCTCTAATGAGCAGGTTAATTCTTTTTAAAAGTTGTTTGTCATTTTGTTGCCAATAAAGATAATCTTCCCATCCTTTATCTGCAAACCCCAAGATCATATATCTAAATCTTTTTTCATAAATTGAGCACTCTCTATCTGATCAACTGCACTTAAAAGTCTGTCTCTGTTGTTTTTAGAAGACAAAAGATATATCGTCTCCTTCATAGAGTCATACTCCTCTTGCGATATTAAAACTACTGATTGCTTCTCTTTTGTTGTGATGATAAATTCATCAAAATCATTGCATACCTTATTTATTATTTCTCTTAAATTATTTCTTGCCTGTGAATAAAGTACTGCTTGCATAACACTTCCTCTTGTCAATATATTGTCATTATAACATAACTTCATTTAGTAGTCGCATCTATTACTTTTTTTATATTTATTTCAATACAAAAATCCAAAAACATAAAGTGGGATTTTGTTTTGAAATCCCACTTCTATGTCATCCGCTGCTACATAGGAATTTGGTATATCTTTAATCTGCTCAAACCCTTTATTTTTACCACCGACTTCGATAGTATATTTATCATCAACTAAAAAATCACCTTTTTTTGGATATTGCAGTTTATGCTCAATTTGAAGCATATTGAAAAAAAACTCCTCTCTGATGCTACCTATCTCACTATCTTGACAGTAGCAATAGTTTAGGTTTGGATTGTTTAGGTAAAGTTTTGCAGGTTTTACAAAAACACTATCCCCCTTACCTTTTGCTTCAAGTCGGTTGAAAATATTTCCTAAGCTAAGGTAGTGGATGTATTGATAAAGTGTTTTGCGATTTATCCCTATCTTTGTAGCAAGGGCTGTGAGATTTAGCTCATAAGGCTTTGAGGTGCAGATGTAGGCTGTGAGTTGTTTGAGTTTATGGATATTGGATGGTTCTATGTTAAAAATAATAGGTAAATCGCTCTCTATGACAGTATTGATAGTCTCTTCAAGTTTGATACAATAACTTGCAGGAGTTTCAAATGCAAAAGGATAATAGCCTGATTGTAAATATTTTTTGAAATGCTCTAAAGGTTTTATCTTTTTTGTAAGTTCTTTACTTATTTTTATGTGATTTGTAAGAACCTCATCTAAGGTAAAAGTGGGAAAATCAACACCAAGCTTTAACTCCAAATACTCTCTAAAGCTGAGTCCTTTGAGCCTGTAAATAATTGTTCTTCTGCTAAGATCTGCTTTTTTATGCTCTAAAACTATTGCACTGCTACCACTAAAGATAACTTGCAAATCTAAAAAATCATATATCTCTTTGAGTTCTATCTCAAAATCTCTATACTTATGAATCTCATCAATAACTAAAACTTTTCCACCTATATTGTAAAAAGCCTCTGCAATATCAAAAAGTTTCATATTGCTGGTGATGATGCTATCAACACTAAAATAGAGCTTTTTTTCTTCATCTACATCAAGTGATTGTAAATACTGAAGCAAAAAAGTAGTCTTTCCAATACCACGAGCCCCAATAAGCCCAATAAGCTTTTCATTAAAATCTAAGATATTAAAAAAATATCTTTTATAGGCAATCTTTTCTATCTTTTTAAAAATATAGGCTTGCTTTTTAAAGAGTATCTCAAGCATTGATAATCCTTTTGTTTACTATAAAGTACAAAATTATAACTTATTGTTTCTTAAATAGGGCTATTTTTAGCAGGTGAAAAAATTATTTTCGAGACAAATGATAAATAATTATTGACATGCATATCAAAATACGATATACTTTATTTGATATACATATCAAGATATAAGGGTTAAAATGATAGATGAAATAAGAGAATTGCAAAAGCTTTTACTTAAAAAAGTAAAAACAAAATACAAAAGATACTTTTTTTATAAAATTAATTTTGATAGACTAACAGGCATCATAGGGGCAAGAGGCGCAGGTAAAACAACCTTTTTATTGCAATACCTAAAAGAAAACCCTTTGCCTATGTCTAAAAAGTTATACATAAGTGCTGATTCTATCAAGATAGACTCATTGTTTGATATAGCAAAAAGTTTTGAAAGTGAGGATGGTGAGCTACTTATCATAGATGAGATACACAAA
>JALSKH010000231.1 GCA_026988975.1 Campylobacteraceae bacterium | reverse complement strand
TATCATTTAATTCAAATATATGTTTTGCCAAACCTAAAGAAGAGGTGAGTCCGGTGGATCTGATTCCTCCGACTGTTATCCAGTTTTTCTCTTCATTTATACCAACTCTATAGTAAGTTTCATCCGAGGCCGGTCTGAGTCCTGCAAAAGTAGCTGTGACTTTGTGGTTTTTTAGAGCTGGCAACATATGAAATGCTTTTTGTTTTAAATCTTCTAGTGTCTCTTTTACTGTATCGCTGTTTGTTCTGCTCTCTTGGTCTTCGGCAGTTGGACCGACTAGTATGTTTCCAAAAGCCGTTTTGGTGATGACGACACCCTTTGTTCTTTTTGTCGGCACGGGCAAGATGATAGAGTTGATGAGATTATATGCTGTCTCATCAAATATAACAAATTGACCTTTTCTTGGTATGATTTTAAAATCTTTTGTACCCTTTATCGCATCGACTATATCACTGTATAGACCCGCAGCATTGATGACCACTTTTGCCTTGATCGGCTCTTGTGAGGTTTGCAGTTCCCAGCATTTGCCATCATGATGTCCGCCTGTTACTTCGTGAGAAAATGCAGTTTTTCCACCGCAACTGATGCCTTTTTTGAGATATGCCAAAGGCGTATTCCACGGGTCTATGAGTGACTCTCCGTGAACCAAGATAGCACCTTTTGCATCACTAGATAGGTTTGGCTCTCTTTTGTGTACCTGTTCATGAGATAAAATTTCAAGCTCTTTTACGCCATTACCCAAGCCTTTTTGAAGTATCGCATCAAGCTTGGCTAGCTGTTCGTCATTCCAGGCAACTACGAGAGCTTTTGTGTTTAAAAATGGCAGATTATACTCATCTTTTATCTTCATATACTCTTCATATCCTCTTTGGACACATTCATGCTCTAGTGTTCCAGGGGGTGCATCAAAACCTGTGTGTAAGATAGCACTATTGCCCTTGCTGGCGCCCTCTAGTATATCATTTGCTTTTTCAATCAAAACAGTTTTTGCACCCTGTTCGCAAAACTCTTTAAAGATAGCACAACCTACAACACCAGCTCCCACGACAGCGATATCAAACAGTTCATCTTTTGCAAAGTTTGACACTCTTTTGGGAAATATATGGTTCAAATCGATATGTTCCAAGATAATCTCCTTGTTTAGAAATGTTTATTATACTACTCTCATAATTAATTTAATATATGAAATAAAATTAAAGAAAACATATGGTATATTTCTAAAATTTTATTAGGAACAACCATGGGATTTTGGGAAAATTTTGATAAAAACAAAAAGCTTATAGTTGCTCATAGAGGCGCTAGGTCAATTAGACCAGAAAATACAATGTCTGCCTTTAAAGTTGCAATCAAAAAGAGTGATTTTATCGAGCTTGATGTTGGTTTTACAAAGGATGGCGTAGCTGTAGTCATACATGACAATACGCTTGAGCGAACAAGTAATGTAAAAGATTTTCCAGAGTTCAAGAAACCTTATAAAGTTGTGGATTATACATATAAGCAGTTAAAAAAATTAGATTTTGGTTCCTGGTTTCTAAGGGATGACCCTTTTGGAACTATCAAAGATGGTACGGTTAAAAAAGAGGAGCTAGAGAGTTTGAAAAGACAGAAAATTCCCACTCTTGAAAAGGTACTGAAGCTTTTAAAAAAACACCACTTCCCGGTAAATATAGAGATAAAAGATGCCATCAGAACACCTTTTGATAAAACAGCGGTAAAAAAAGTGATAGATATAGTCGAAGATAATGTTATGGTAAATCTGGTTTTGCTTTCGTCATTTAGACATAGCTATATGAAAGAGGCACATCGCATAAATCCAAATATCGACACAGCTGCCTTAAGAGAAAAACCTCACCATAAAAATCTGGTAAAACACTTAAAAAGCTTACATGTAAGAAGCTATAATCCATCTTTAGATATAGCAAATTCTGATTTGATTAAAGACTTAAGCAATGCAGGTATCTTTGTAAATATATTTACCGTTAATGATAAAGAGAAGACAAAAGAACTCTTTGATGAGGGTGCAAAAGCTGTTTTTACAGACTATTAAGAGTTCAATTTCTCTTGTAGCAACCTTTTTATATACTCATAGTTTTCCGGTTTGCCCCAGTCAACTGCACCTATGTCTATTTTAGATACGACTCCTCTTTTGTCGATAATGAAAGTTTCGGGCACACCTGTTGTGTTGTATTTGCTCTTGATTGTCCCATTTGTATCTAAAAGAATAGGAAATTTCAGTTTTAAGTCAAGTGCGTACATCTGCACTACAAGTGGAACATCTTGTGTGTCAATATTTACAGCTAACATTTCAAATTTATTTGGAAACTCTTTGTTGAGTTTTTCATAAAGCGCCTGCATCGATGGCATCTCTTGTTTGCATGGAGCACACCAAGTTGCCCAAAAATTGATAAATAAAACTTTTCCTTTTAGATTTTTTGTGTCAATCTTTTCACCTTTGAGATTTTTTAGAGTAAACGGGACATACTTGTCGCCTTCGCTCAAGAACTTTTTGATCTCTATATTGGCTTGGCTTTTTTTATTCGTTTGAATATAGTAATAAGCAGCACCGGAAATGATCACTAACAGAGTTATAATTGATATTTTTTTAAACATATTTTCATCCTTATTGACGAATTATATATTTTAAAAATAAATAAAAAATAAATAAAATATAGAATTTAAAATAATTATTTCTTATATCTTGCCTTCAAGTAAGCCTTTAAATATCTTTGTAGATAGCTCTATTCTCTGAGTAAAACTACTTTTTAATGCTCTTTCATGTGCTGTGTGGTCTCCATCTCCAAATGGACCAAAACCATCAAGGGCTGGTGTCCCATGTGACGAAATTATATTTGCATCACTTACTCCACCTCTTTTTTCAGTTAGAAGTTTTTGATCTGTATAGTTTTCTATGTTTTTTAAAAATTTCATTTGTGCGGGATTCTCCTCCATCACATCTCTTTGGATGCCACCAGTTAGATAAGAGTTGGTTCCTTTTACATGTGATGTTTTTACTATCTTGTTGATGGCTTCAAGAACTCTGTCCCTCTCACAGGTTTGGGTGTATCTTACTTCAAATGTCAGCTTTGCACAAGGTGAGATTGTATTTGCTCCTACTCCGCCCTCAACTTTTCCGACATTTACAGTAGTTCCCTCTTTGAGGTTGGTTAATTTTATGAGTTCTTGGATTTTATATGCTGCTTCTAAGTTTGCATCGATACCTAATTTGTAGTTATTTCCCGCATGTGCAGCTTTTCCTTCAATATCGATATAAAATGTACCGGCACCCTTTCTAGCAACCACTATCTCCAAGTTTTCTCCAGCAGCCTCATAAACCATACAATAGTCATAGTTTTTGGCTATATTTGCTGTGACAAATTTAGAATCATCACTTCCGCCCTCTTCATCACTAACTAGCATAAAATCTATATTTTCTATCTTCCCATGTGTTGAGTATATGTTTCTCAGAGCTTCGATAGCTACGATATTTCCGCCCTTCATATCACAAACACCAGGACCATAAATCCACTCACTGTCCTCTTTAAAGTCACAAAACGAACCTTTTGGAAATACAGTATCCATATGTCCTAAAAGTAGCAGTTTTTTACCTTCTCTTCTGTGGGATTCAAATAGCAGATGATCACCTATCTCTTCTCTCTCAAAAACTCTACATGTAAAGCCTAATTTTGCCATTTTAGACTCATAGAGTTTAGCATTTGCATCCACACCCTCTTTGTTTTTAGTGTAAGAATTTATCTCTACCAACTCTTTTAATTCATCAAAATTTTTCATAAAAACACCTCAAATATTTGCTGTTATTATACTCATTTTTACTAAAATTAAAGTATAATTATGCATTTAATATCAAAGGGTGCCTCATGAAACATACTATCGGGATGTGGATGTATCAAAATAGCGGTGGAGACGAGATACAGAAGAAGTTGATCTCTAGGTTAAATGAGCGGGATATTGCCGTTGTGAGTGGCTTAAATCTAAGATATACTGTTGCAAAAAATGACAAACTGATGATTAACTCTCAAGTTTTAAATGATTTGGATCTCTTTTTCTCTTGCAATGCCGGTGAACAGACGCAATATCAAGTATATATTTATAAGGTTTTAGATAGACTTATGCCCATCATAAACTCTTATAGTGCGTTTGAATTGAGTGAAGATAAGTTTCAAACCTCCTTCACACTTAAAGCTAACGGTGTGCCTTGTACTGACTTTAGGTTGTGCCACAGAGATGATGCAAAGTATCTCAAAACATTCATCCATAGTTGGCGTAAGATGGTCTATAAGCCAGTCGATGGCTGGGGCGGAGTGGGGCTTACCAAGATAGAAAATGAAGAGACTCTTGATGTGTTGATGCCGTTTTTAAATCAAGCGGATTTGAGATTTTTTTATGTTGAGAAGTTTATAAACTATGACAATACAGACTTTAGAGTCGATATAGTCGATGGTGAATTCGTCTCTTGCTATGGGAGAAGAGCACCGAAAGATAGTTGGAAAACCAATGTCACAAGTGGAGGCTCTATCTTTTTGAGAGAGGCAAATGATGACCTTGTTGAGACCGCCAAAAAAGCTGCACAAGCTGTGGGACTCGATATCGCTGGAGTTGACATCATTTATGATAGAGACAAAGAGGAGTTTGTTGTGCTTGAAGTAAATGGCATACCAGCGTTTGCAACACCAGCACAAGAGAAGATGGGTTTGAATTTTAATGATAAAAAGATAGATTTGATCACAAATCTAATAGAGCGAAAATTAAAGGAAAAAAATGAGTAAGAAAAAACTGCCAAAACTGGGCTTTTTGTATTTGGATTATGTGTTGAGATTTTTTGATCACTCCAACTTTAAAGGTTGGCCAAACAAGATAGAAACGGTGACATATCACTGGAAAAATGATAAAAAAAGATTTATAAAAGAGGTTAAAAAGAAGAAGATAGATGTTTTGATAGGAAATATTCCGGCAACTGCTTATGAGACATTTAGAGAGATAGCAAGAGAGTTGCCTCATGTAAGATTTGTCCCATCTCTTGATACACAATTTTCAAACAAATCGAAAGAGAATGTGACTAGATTTGCTTGGAAATACAACTTGCCGATTCCAAAAACTCATATATTTTATGATAGGGCAAAAGGGTATGAATTTTTAGAAAATACTCACTATCCAAAGATCGTCAAAAGAAGCTATGGACCATCAAATTATGGTGGATATTTTGTACATAAAGTTGATAGTAAAGATGAAGCTATAGAACTGTTTGATACTAAAAAATATCACCCTATATATGTGCAGGATTTTGTTCCGATGGAGGCTGATATCAGAGTTATGCTTATAGGTCATAAGCCGGTTTGTGCATTTTGGAGACGAGCCCCTGAGGGTGAATGGCTCACAAATACAAGTCAGGGCGGAAGTATGGATTATACGGATGTTCCAAAGAGCGTTCTTGATTTGGCAGTTAAAGTAAGCAAGGCTGCAAACGCGGAGTATTGGGCGTGTGATGTGGCTTATGGAAAAGATGGAAAGGTTAGGATTTTAGAGTGTGCTACTGCATTTGCTGCTTTTCCATACATAAGAGATTGGATAGGTCAATTTTTGATGTGGAGTTTAAGTGGTGGAAAGCTTAAAAAACCGCATATTCCTATGTTTAATTGGGAGGAGCTTGGCAAGATAGATAGTTCACTTTTAAGAACTATGCGTCATATAGCTTTTGGAAAATATACGCCTAGTTATGATGGCGCATATTTTGGCGACAAAAGAAAAAGTTATGGCGAAGGCGAATACTACATCCATGAGTTAGATGAGCAGTATCCTATGTTTGATATCACGCCAAAGGATTATGAAGAGTGGCCTAGTGAAAAATGGAATTTTCAAGATAGATTTCCATTTAAGAGTGTCAAGTCCATGCAAGTTGAAAATGCTGATGTTATCGATGCTCCAACTAGCGGAGATGAAGCTTCTGCTGAAATTATACTAGATAGAGATGATTTAGAGGATCTATTTAAGAGTGTCAGTGGCTTAGGAGAGAAGAAGATAGAGAAGATTTTTGAAACCTTTGGTGAAGATGAGATAGTAGAGATGCTAGAGCAGAGTCCGAGTGAATTTTCCCAGATAAAGGGGATCAAAGATAAAACAATCAAAAAGATAGTCCAAAAATGGGTAGAGTTCAAAGAGGATAGAATTAGATAGTGAAAAACCAATATATATCATACGAAGAGGGACTACACTTACTCAAGGAGTATGAAGAGAGATATCCCCAAATCATTAAAACAAAAATAATCGGACAAACATGCGAAGATAGAGACATAGTGGTTGCAACTCTTAGTTTAAATGTAAATGATGCCCATACCAAACCGGCACTCTTGTTTACCGGTACTATACATGCAAGAGAGTGGATAGGGCATGAGTTGTCTTTGAAGTTTATAGAGTATATTTTGGATAATTATGACACAAATCCCAAGATAAAAGAGTATCTAAAGAGATCAACTCTCTATATGGTGCCTTGCTTGAATCCAGATGGATTTGAGTATTCAAGAAAGCACTTTTCATTTTGGAGAAAAAACAGACGACTAAATAAAGATGGTTCGTACGGGGTTGATTTGAACAGAAACTTCTCCATAGGTTGGAAAAAAAGCAGTTCAGTTTCGATGAGTTCAAATATCTATGGCGGAACAGAGCCGTTTAGTGAGCCTGAAACCAGAGCTATAAAAGAGTTTGTAGATTCGCATGAAAATATAACCATAGCACTTGATTATCACTCGCAGGGAAATGTTTTTTTTCCTGCTCATAAATTTAGGCACGAAAGCGAGATAGATGGAACTGATCTAAATGTCTTGTGTGCAAATATGAGTGAACAAATCAACAGAGTGACAGGACGAAACTACGGCATACACAGAGGAAAGCCACCAGCCTCTCTCATAGCAGGGAGTGGAAGAGAGTACTACTACTCCAAAGGAATCTTAGCTACAGTCGTTGAGGTCGGGACTAAAAATATACCGGACTACATGAAGGTGATGACAAGCTCTGTACATGAAAATATACCTGCCCTTTTAAAGGCATTTGAAGAGACTATAAACTACTCATATCTAGCTCCTAAAAGGGCGGATAACTTTACTATTTCTCAAGTTGGAGTTGATTTTGTAGAGCTGAGTTGGGAGTATGAACTAAGAGATGATATATACTTTGAGGTCTATCGAAATACAAGAGATAAAGCCCCTTGTGGTGAGCACAATATAGTCGGGATTACCAAAGAGCATACCTTTAGAGATATAGAGTTGGAGTCATTTAAAAGCTACTACTATACCTTGCGGGCTGTAAATAAAAAAACAGGATTAAAATCTCCATATACGCCAGTGGTTAAGTTGAAAACGAAACTGAAAAGATCAGAACTTTCAAGGATGCTTTTTGCCCTGAAGGACGGTACAGGGTATGTTGGTGAAAATATGAGTGAAGTGAACAGAGCGCACTTTGGAAACAACTCTATCTTTGTAGGAATTAACAAATCAAAAGGCATATGCGATGGTGTTATAAGCTACGATGTAAGCACAATTCCTAATGATGCTATCATCAAACAAGCCAGACTTCATCTCTACCCTATGAACAGAGTCGCTGCGAAGATTGAGAGATTCGGCGAGTGGAATATGTGCTTGCTTGATAGTGATGAGATAAATGATGTAGCAGACTTTGAGCAGATAGAAAACTCTACATGTATCCAAGTGATAGGCGATGCTATAAAGTCACAAAATCTTACTCAGGGTATCTGGAATTATTGGGATTTTTCATCATATCAGTGTCAGCTTTTACAGGAACAATTAGATAAAAAGAGAGTTATTTTCAGGCTTGATGGACCAAAAGATTTGCCTTATGGTGAAGATTCGCAAATGATGCAGTTTGATATAGGATATGGAAATTTTGGAGGCGGATTGCACTATCGACCGATTTTGGAGGTAAAATATACCATTCCAACCATAAAAGAGGAGATAACACCTACGCTTTCACAAGAGATAAGCTACTCTCTAAAAAGAGGGCTTTTGGAGAGTGGATTTGATAAAAAAGGCAATAAAATATATGGTTATTTGCGATATGATTTGGGCGTATTGCCGGATCCTGATACCACTATCATTACAAATGCCTATATAGAATTGCAAAATCATACAACTTACAAATCCTCAAAAGGTATAAGTTTTTATCTTGAGCTTTTGGATGTTGATGAGAAAATATCTACTTATGAGGATGTAAAAAACAGAGAGAGAGTGGAGTATATAGGCTATGAACTACAAGATAAAGACCTTGCAAAAAGAAAAAAGCACTACTTTATGTTCGATACTCTCTCAGAGCTTTTTTTGGAGAAGTTTCATGAGCAAAATAAAAAACTAGAGATCATCATAAACGCAACAACATCCGAATCAAGCGTAGCAGGCAGGATCGTCAGATGGGAGCCAAGTCCGAAACTCATCATTGAGTATATCAAAAAGAGAAAAAAACCTCTTCAAAGGGTGCAAAATCTTAAGTACACCATAGAAAATTCCAAAATCAAACTCCAATGGGAAAATCCAAAAGATAGAGATTTTGTAGGTTCATATGTGGTGAGAAACTCTTTTCATCCACCAAAAAATTTCATGGATGGAGTCAAGATTTATGGAGGCAGAGATAACTATACATTTGATACCTTCGGTTCACTAGATAAAACCAAATACTACAGTGTATTTACATATGATGATGTACCAAACTACTCCGAACCAGAAGTGTTACATGTAGTCTTTTAGAAACTCTTTGAACTCTTCTGCTGGTAGGGGTTTGGAGTAGTAGTATCCTTGTATTTCATCACAACCCTGGTCTTTTAAATAGCTTAATTGTTCCAGGGTTTCAACTCCTTCCGCGATAGTTTTAAAGCCTAAGCTTTTTGACATGTTGATTATAGTTCTTACTATCGCTTTATCCTCTTCGTCGGTGTTTATGTCTTTGACAAATGATTGGTCGATTTTTAATTTAGATATTTTAAATCTTTTAAGGTAGCTCAGAGATGAATATCCTGTTCCAAAGTCATCAATGGACATTTGTATTCCGGCTTTATGCAAGTTGTTCATAGTTTCTATAGCCATTTTAGGATTGTGCATAGCGACACTTTCTGTTAGTTCTAGCTCTATATATTTGGGATTTAAGTTTGCCTCTTTGAGCATAGATGTGATGATCTCTGGTAGTTTGATATGGCGAAATTGAACAGCCGAGATATTTACAGCGATAGTAACAGGTTTGATACCTTCACCGTGCCATTGTTTGATTTGATGGATAACGGTTTTTAAGACCCACTCTCCTATGGGCAATATTAATCCATTGTTTTCAGCTATCGGGATAAATTCTGATGGGGGAATGGAGCCAAGTTCATGATGATCCCAACGAATAAGAGCTTCTGCTCCTATAACCTCACCGTTTTTTAAAGAGATTTGTGGTTGATAAACAACTCTAAACCGACCTCTTTTAACTGCTTTTGCCATCGCATTTGAAATTTGAAGATTTCTTGCTGAGTTCAGTTGTAGATCATTTGTGAAGTATCTATAGTTGTCTCTACCTTCTTGTTTGGCTCTATACATAGCGCTATCAACATTTTTGTATAGGGTTTTAAAATCTGTACCATCCTTGGGAAATATAGCTATTCCTATCGAAGTGGTGACTCTAAGCTCATGTTTTTCAATTTTAAATGGAATTTTGGTTATATTTTTAATTTTTTGAGCTACAATATCGGCACCATACTCTTGAGTATGTGGAAGCAAGAGTATAAATTCATCTCCACCTAGCCTGGCAATAGTATCAACTCCTCTGAGTGTATGTTTAAGGCGTTTAGAAAAATCTATAAGTAAAGAGTCTCCTATGTTGTGACCTAAGGTGTCATTTATATCTTTGAAGTGGTCAAGGTCTAGGAGCATTATTGTTATATTTTCTCTCCGTCTTTGTGCCTCTTTTATCAAATAATTTATACGATTATTGAGAAAAGTTCTATTTGGTAGATCTGTTAATGCATCATAATTTGCCAAATATATATTTTTTTCTTGAGCTGATTTTTTCTCTGTTATATCCTCTCCTGAAGTTAAAATACCAATCGCATTTTTATCTGAATCATAAAGAGTCGTGTTGTTCCATGCTATAATCCTCTCTTCGCCATCTTTTGTCAAAATTGGATTTTCATTGTGAGTTATGCTTTTTTGATCATCCGTTACAATTGATTTGCCAACTTCCTTTATCTGCTCTCTTAATCTTTTGGGCAAAAAGTTATCTATCCAGTTTTTTCCTATAACTTCATCTTGAGTATATCCGATAATTTCACAACCTTTTCGATTTATAAGCAATACATTAAAGTTTGTATCAAGTACCAAAATCATAACATTTACGATATCGAGATAATTTTGAGCAGTCTCTTTCTCTTTTAAAAGTTTAAATTCTTCAAGTTTTCTGTGTGTAATGTCTTCATAGATACCTAAAATTCCTTTGATTTGTCCATTTTTATCTTGTAGTGGAATTTTTGATTTGCTGAACCAAATATCATCTCCATAGATAGTTTTGTCTCTCTCTTCATAAAAAAGTTTAGGTTTTTTGTTTTTTAAGATTTCACTGTCTGAGGCAAAGTAGAGTTTTGCATTGTTTCTCCATGCTTAGTTGATCGTCTTTTTTCCCAATTAGCGAATCTGTACTGCTTTCGCCAGCATCTTGAGCAAAAGCAAGGTTGCATCCTTCGTATTCTAAGTTTAAATTTTTCCAAAAAATTCTTATCGGTATAGTATTTATGATAGTTTTAAGTAGATTGTTTGAGCTGATGAGTTTGGATTCTGCTATTTCTCTCATCTCTTTTTGTTTAAATGTATTCAACCCATAACTGATATCTTCGGATACTTCTATGAGTAGATTTTTTATCTCTTCATTAAAGTTGTCCACCTCTTTTGTATATAAGTTTAATACCGCTACCACTTCGTCGCAGCATTTTAGTGGGAGTGCTACTGATGAGCCCCATTCAAATTTTCGACTCTTTTTTCTCCACTTTAGTGTTGCAGAATCTTGCAAAAAGTTTTGACACCAATATGGTTTTTCTTCTAAATATGCTTGTCCTGTTGGACCTTTAGATAAATCATTGCTAGGGTCTATCGAGATTTTCAAATCTCTTATGTATTCAACTCCTTCGCCATGATATGCCACAGGAACAATCTCCTCTTTATCGTGATCCACTACCCCAATCCATGCCATCTGCATATTTCCAAAATTTATAGCATTTTTGCAAATTTCATCAAAAAGTTCTTCGCGATTTTGAGATTTTATTATAGATTTATTGCATTTTATAATAGCAGTGTATAGTTGATTTAATTTTCTGTTTTGCTCTATCATCTCTTTATAATCTGATTGATTTGCAGAAATTTCGGATTTCATCATTTTCCTTTATGGAACAACCATATCTATGGCGAGAAGGTGTAGGAATCGAACCTACCTCCAGACGGTCAACCGCCCAGACATCGGGTTTGAAGCCCGTGATGCCCACCAGGGTCATATACCCTCCATATAATTGATATATTCTATCGAATATTATGTAAAGAGTTGCTTATTTTTTTATAACTTTTCCGCTGTATCCTGCCTCTTTTATGGCTTTTATGAACTTTTGATTGTCTATATTTTTATCAAAATAAACAGTAGCTTTTTTTGTGTTTAATCTTACTTTCACTTTCTTTACTCCGTCGATTTTTTTTAGACTTTTTTTGACTGCCATCGTGCATAGTGGGCATGTCATACCCTCTACATGTATAGTTACAACTTTTGCAAAAGATAGTGTTATAAGTGTTAAGGCTAAAAATATATATCTCATGTTTTACTCCAATAGATAATTTACCCAGTATGGGTATGTGATAAATATGATGACTAAAAATGTACCTAAACTCAAGAGAAATTTATAATTTTTTGAAAGCCAAGTTTCGCATAAAAGCTTCTCTTTTCTGCGCATGAAATAGTCATACCAAAGATAGGTAATGAGTGCGACTGCAAATAGTGAAAAATAGATGCTATATGGTGCTAAAACCTGCAAAAATGAGAGTGAACTCATGCTGACTCCAAAAACAAGAAAAAGAAACGGAGCAAGACAACAAGTGCTTGCAAGGAAGGCCGAGATGATGGAGCCAACTATGAGAGTCAAAAAAGATTTGTCTCTCTTTTTTGACTCTAACTCACACTTGTAGCCTTTTACTAAAGTGATTGTTGTAACTCCCTTTATCTTTGGCTTTACTTCAAAATAGATTCCCTGTTTTTGAGCAAATCTTTTGACATTTTCTACAGATGAAAAGGAGTTTAGCTCCACATCCAAAATGTCATCATCCCCCAAGCTCTCATACACCTCTTTGGTCTTTATGACTGGCTTTGGGCAGTCTAGATTTTTACAATCCAGCCTCATTTTTCCTCTTGCGAAGTGATTTTGTATGAGAATGCTCTTGGCGAGTAGTAGTTTAGGACATCCCCATCTACTTCAGCATATGGGTAGCCTAGCATATTTATAGGAAATTGTTCTGGTTTTGGGGAGAGTATGAAATCTCTTCCGTGGTTAAAACCTACCCAGTTCATCTCCCAAGAGTTTATGTATCTATCTCTTAACTCTTTGACTCTTTTGTCATTGTATTTTAATCTCTCCACTAGTTCTAGCTTGGTGATGTCTGCTGGATCTGCTGGAATCCAACCAGCTCCTGCTATGTAGTATTCGCATCGGCAATGTTGCCATGTAGAGATATTTGCAAACCCTTTAGCATCTGATTTACCAAGGGCTTTTGAAAATTTTGATTTGCCGAGTCTGATACCAAAAATATCTCTAGCAGGTATGCCCGAAGCTCTTAAAAGGGCGACAAACAAGGAGCTAATATCGGTGCATTTTCCACCAAAATATCCACTCTCTACCATCTTGCCGGCATTTCCAACACCGCAACCTATAACTTTTGGGTCTCTGAAAGTTGTTTTCGTGACCCAGTCGTATATGGCTTGTACTTTTTTAAAATTATCATTTATGTTTTTAGTTAATTTTTCTGCTATCTCTTTTATCTTTCCATCTGTTGGAATGTGAGAACTCGGCTCTAAAAATTTCTTGATCTCTTGAGGGATTGGTAGATTCTCTTTGCTTGCCTTTTTTATGAGTTTAAGAGGCACTTCCCTGTAGCTTGTCTCTATCTCCATCTCTACATGTAGAGTTTTTTTCTTATCGCTTTTTTTCCAAGATGTGTACAATATCTTTGCGTCTTCACTATTGTCTGAGTTGATGTTGTAGTTGTCGTAATTTCCATTAAATCTTAGATACTTTACACTTTGATAGTCGCTCTCATAAGGCAGTGGATTCCAAAGTTTTGCGGGGAACTCTTTTTCGTCATATTTTATGTCAAAGTCATATATGACTTTAAATCTTCTGCTATTTTTACTAGCAAATAGCTCATTTGGTACTATTGTCACAGCACCGATAGCCAATGCAGAGGTTTTTATGAACTCTCTTCTTTTCATCGTCGTCTCCAAAAAAATGATTTTGCATTAATATTATAACTGAGCTTACGCACTATAAACACACCTAGGCAGAATGAGAAAGCATCATATGCGAGGCAGTTTGCTTTTAGCGTAGCCGTAGCTACGGTGAAAGTGAACTAACGAAGCAGATGGTGCTTTATCGTTCTGTCCGTAGGATGATAAAATTTGCACCCTACTGCTGCGTCAGCATAGCTTCATAGTAGAATAACTACAATTTTGCTATACTTCCTTGCATTAGAGTGCAACTTTTATCACCTAGGTGTGCTTATAGTGCGTAAGGTCAGTTATGAATAGAGTGTAGGTGGCAACATCTATGTCGGCTCAAACCTTGAGCGTGATGCAATTTGTGAAATTATATCAGAAAAGCACTAAATTAACAACCGAATAAAAATCTCAATAAATCTATTTTTTGTATATATTTTCCATGGGTTCTGGTTTTCCGAAGTAGTATCCTTGGGAAAAATCTACGCCTAACTCTTTTACTATCTTGTAGATATTTTCATTTTCGATAAACTCTGCGACTGTTTGTAGATTTTGCTCTTTGGCAAAAGTTACTATGCTTTTTACAACTGATGAAGAGTAACTGCTGGTCTCTATATTTTTTATCAAGCTGCCATCTATCTTTAGGATGTCTGGTTGATATTGGAGTAGTCTTTCATAGTTTGAGTATCCTGTGCCAAAATCATCTATAGCGATTTTTACTCCATATCTTTTTATCTCGCTTATAAACTCACTGACGATTTTAAAATCTTTTATAGCTTCATCTTCTAATAGCTCAAATATAAGTCTTTTGCTGTTCTCTTTACACTCTTTTACAAGCTTTATGATAGTTTCTCTCATTATGCTGTGCTCTATGTCAAGAGCGGAGAGGTTGATGGATACCTCAAAGCTACTGTTTTTTAAGATATTTAAAGAGTGCTCTAGTACAACATTTGTTATATCTAGATAGTAATTACTCTTTTTGGAGATATCTAAAAAGAAAAATGGTGATAGAACTTTTCCATCTTCATCTATCAGCCTGACTAGGGATTCGTATTTGACGATTTGTTTGGTTCTATTGTCTATGATAGGTTGAAAATATGATACAACTCTTGAGTTTGTCAGAGCATTTCTTATGGTATGGATAGTTTTTATATTTTCTTTTAATTTGTCCTTTTGCTGTTTGGTAAAATTTGTGGCGATTATCGTATCATCACTTCTTTTTTTTAACTCTTTTACTCCTAATTCTACATCTTTTATAGCATTTTCTTTATCACTTGATAGAGCTACTAGAAACGAGATATTTATCTTGAAAAGCTCGAGCTCTATCTTTATATCTTTTATGTTTTCGCAACTGTTTTTCAAAGAGTTTAAGGCATTGTTGGCATTATCATCAAATGATGTAAAATCCAAAACAATTGCAAATTTACCTCGCTCAAGGTTGTAAACTTTGTCAAATTTGAAATGTTGAGATAATTTTTTGGTTAAATGTTCAGTTACTTTATGGTTTAACTCTTCTAGAACCTGCTCTTCATAAAAACCTTCGAAAGTATAGTAGTTGTCTATTTTAAAATACAACAACAATGGATATGGTGAGCTTTTTATCTCCTCTCTTAGTTGTCGGTAAGGATTCATTATCTCTGTTATATCGTGCCTTATGGCTATATACTCTTTTATCTCTCCATTTAGACCAACTATCGGCATTACAAGCGCATCTGTATAGTAACTTTTTCCATTTTTTGCTCGGTTTCTTACGACTCCTCTCCAAATCTTCTTTTCATCTTTTATTCTATGCCACATATCTCTAAAAACGCTTTTTGGATTATTGGGGTGTCTTATGATATTGTGAGGTTTGCCTATGAGCTCCTCTTTTGTATATCCGCTAATCTTGCAAAATATATCATTTGCATAGGTTATCACTCCTTTTGGATCTGTTTTTGAGACTATCGTTATGTTGTTTATCGCTCTTTGATAAGCCTTTGAAAGGTTAAGATTTTCGTGTGCCTCTTTTTTGTATCTAAGCTCTTTGGAGATTGTATAAACTACAGAAGCAAACTGCTCTATATCTATGGGTTTTAATATGTATCCATTTATGCCTATCTTAATGCTCTCTAAAAAAAAGTCCTCTTCATTGTGTGCGGATAAGACAATAATAGGAGTTTCCATATCAATATCTCTTATCTTTTTACTCATCTCCAGGCCATTTAGTTTTGGCATATTTATATCAGTCAGGATAAGATCTATATCGTTTTCTTGAAACTTTTGTAAGCCATCTTCGCCATTTATCGCTATGACTATGTCATCAAAAAAATCTTCCAAAAGGGACATAGTCATCTCTCTTGCTTCTTGATTATCTTCAACATATAAAACTTTTATAGCTTGTGAATACTCTATAACTTTATCTATATCAATCATCTGTCACCTTTAGTCTGATCTCGAAAAGGGCTCCATTCTTGCCATTTTTTACTGTTATCTCTCCGTTTGAGTACTTCTCAACTATCATTTTTAACATATAAAGACCTATGCCCGTTCCCTCTTTTTCTCTTTTTGTTGAAAAGTATGGGTCAAATATTTTCTCTATTATATCTTCTGGTATGCCGCCTGCATTGTCCTCTATGCGTATGATTGCTGCTTCATCCTCTTTTGCTATGGTTATGATAATTTTGCTATCTTTTGTATTTTTATTTAGCAATGCATCTTTGGCATTTGATATGATATTTAGAAAAACTTGTTGTAAATCATTTTTAAAGCATACTACCTCTATCTCTTTTGCACTCTCTTTTAAATCTATCTTAATGTGATATTTTACCAAAGTTGGCTTAATCAACTCTATAGAGTTTTGAATTATATCGACTAGTCTTACTTTTGTCTTCTCTTTGTTTGGTTTGAAAAAATCTCTAAAATCATCTATGGTCTCTGACATATACTTTATGATTTTCATAGTCTTTTGTGTAAGTTCTATAATCTCTTTGCTATCAAGCTGTTTCTTATATGCTCGAAGAGATATTTTGTTGTTTATCAAAGATATGTTGTTTAGTGGTTGCCTCCACTGGTGGGCTATCATGCTTATCATCTCTCCTATCTGCGCAAGTCTGGTTTGATGAACTAAGATAGCTTGTTGTCTTTGGTTTTTTAACACCGCCTCTTTGATTTTTTCTTCTAGTGTTTGGTTGATGATTTTTATCCTGTTTTTCAGTCTGTTTTCTCTGGCGTAAACTACAACCATAGCAAGAAGTATCAACAAGAAAACTATCACTGTATTTATAAGAAGAGTATAATCTGTTTTGCTTTCAAAAAACTTTGTAGCCCACTTTTTATATATAGTGCTTTTTTCATCTGCCGAGATAGAGTTTATGCCCTTGTTTAAGATATTTTTTAAAGTTCCATCATCTTTTTTTGTAAGAATCATAAGGTCAAAATTTATCCTACTCCTGTGGATGCTCAAATCCTTGAAATTTTCCCTTGATTTTAAAAAATACAAAACAGGCTCTATATCGATAGCTGCATAGACTCTCTTCTTTTCTAAAAGTTTAAGTGCTTGAACAGTGTTTTTTGTAAATATAAAGTTGATCTTGGGGTATTTATCTTTTACAAGAAAATAGCTACTAAAGTTTTTGCCTACAGCAACTTTTTTGCCGTTTAAAACGGATAAATCTCTTATGTAGTATATATCTTTTCTAGTTGCAACCGCTATCTTGTATCTTTCATATCTGTCGGTCGTGTAGCCAAATTTTAAATTTTCTGAAGTCTTTGTGGTGGCTATGGTTATATCGCTTTTTTTTTGCTTGATATGCTCTAAAACTTTAGTATATGGCTTTGAGATGGCTATCTCATACTTAAGATCTAGTTTTTTAGCTATGAGCTTGAAGTAATCGATAGCAATTCCGGTCAATTTGCCATGATCTATAAAATAAAATGGTGGCCAATTTGCAGTGATGTTGACTTTTATAGTGTGATTTTTTATGTACTTTTTGTCTTTCGATGTTAGTAAATTGTCTCTTTTTTTCTTAAAATATAGAAAAACTCTTGCCTCCAATAGACCATTGTACCTTATGAAGGCGATTTTTTTATTGCTATCGTTAACATTGCACTTTTCTAACTCTTTTAATCTAAAAGTGGGTTTGTTTGGTGGGTCAAATTGGTTATAAAATTCTATACAGTTTATATCATTAGATTTAGCATAAGTGGATAAGATATTTTTAACTTGTGCTAAATCCATCTCGTTTACTGATTGGGTTAAGATAATCTCTAAGTTTTTAGTGATCATATCTCTGTTGTTAGCAGATAAATTTAAACAGATAAAAAGTATAAAAAAGAGTGCTTTAGCTATCATTTTTATCTATCTTTTTAAAAATCTCATCTATATGCTCTCTTATTTTGCTGGCTTCTGTTTTATCTATCCAGTGCAAGTAATGCTCAAGAAGAGAATTTTCTCTGTGTTTTAAGATATATTTGTTTATCTGTTTTATGACCTTCTTGCCAAATTTTGACTTTGAACAACCTATGTATGCGGGGGTATAAGAGCTGCCTTCTATATGTAAAAAGATATAGTTTTTAGGATTGTATTTTAGGGATTGTACATGCTTTAGCGCTTCTATCGGATAGGTAAAATATCCATCAATCCTATCATTTTTTAAAAGTATGAGTTGATTTCTTGCTCTTGTTGTCATGACAACAAGGGTATCTGTTTTTTTATATTTATCTATAAAATCACCATATGCTGCTGTTTTTTTGTATGCCAATTTGAATTTATGGCTTTTTGTGAGCTCTTTTAGATCTAATTTTCCATCTCCGTTTATGTATCTTTTAAATTTTTGATATTTATCTCTTTTTATGTATAATCCATTTGGAATGAGTGCATTAAGTGCCACGGAAAAATATATATACTTTTCTCTCTTTTTATTTTTTAAGACTCCTGAACAGGTATTTGTGGTATTTTTTATTGTATAGAAAGTTCTAGCAATTGAAGTCGTAATTATACGATGTCGATAATTGCTTAGATACTTCCTAATCTCATTTTCTTGCAGTTGTTCATACCCTTTGCCTTTGTTCGGACCTGATAGCTCATATACCGTTGGCAAATTATATTGACTCCAGACTATCTCTTCTTTTGCAAAAAGTGTTGTGATGACTAGTAGTAAAATTATGAAGACTTTTTTCATAGAATCTATCCTTTTGCAAAATAAGTACTTAGCCTTATTGTATCATAAAGATTCTATAATTTTTATTTAAGGTCTTCTTTTAAAATTGCTAAAAAGTCTTGTACTCCCCATGCGCCTGGATAGTCGTTTAGGAATTTTCCATTTGAATTTAGTATGAAAAATGTTGGAGTAAAGTTTTTATATTTTTTGTCTAGTCCTAAAGGTAATTTTGTTTTATCTACATCAATTTGGATAAATATATAGTCCTTCTCTATGGCTTTTTTTACAATTTCGAGTGACAAAACCTCTTTTTTCATCTTCTCACAGTAGTAGCAAGTGGTTGACATAGCCTCAATCAAAAGGTACTTATGCTCTTTTTTTGCTTTATTGATGAGGTCGTTTATGCTTAAGTTTTTAAGCTCTGCCTTTTGGATTGTCTTTTTTCTTCTCTTTTTGTACTCAAAAATGTAGTCTGTTATATTTGAGATTTCTGCTTCACTTACTCTGCCCTTCATGCTCTCTTTTTTATCAAAATATTTTAAAAATTCCTCTCTTATGACGCTATTGTTTCTATATGGTTGATAGAGATAGTCTTTGATAAACTCTTCTAGTTCGATGCGTTGCATATCTGGGTCATTTTTATCTCCAATGCGTGAAGATGAAGTGACAAGGAAGTATGATAGCATATTTACTGTTGGCGCTTTTAGTTTCAGCAGTTTGTTGTCTTTTTTATAAAAATTCTCTTCTAGCACTTTGCCACTTATATATCCTGTATGACAAGATGCGCATTTTTGTTTAAATATCTTCTTGCCAGTTTCATAATCGGCACTAAGAGTTGAACTAAATAGCACCAGTAAAGAGATAAATATACTAATACGGACTGACATCAATCCACCCATCAGCAACTCTCTCTATCGCCTCTGCTATACCGATCTGGACATATCTTACACCACTTATAAACATCTTTTTATTCCAGCCCATTGTGTCCATTGTATTTTTGCATACCAAGAACTCTATATTGTCGTAAACCATCAAAGATCTAATCCTCTTGAGTATCTGCTTGTCGTAGTCTTTTCTG
Organism: Campylobacteraceae bacterium; assembly: GCA_026988975.1. GTDB lineage: Bacteria > Campylobacterota > Campylobacteria > Campylobacterales > Sulfurospirillaceae > JAADIZ01. The sequence goes on along the minus strand of JALSKH010000231.1, from coordinate 12,264 downwards.
GCTACTCTGATGCCATTTGCATAAAAGATCAACTCTACATGTAGAGCCTCTTCGGGGTATCCTTTTAGGACATTGTTTACCGCATTTAGTATGTGGTTTACTTTTGTAGTTTCGCTACTGTTTACTCTGATAAGCCAACGCCTTGGGTTCTCAAAAGATGGTTTTGGCGTTGCAAAATCCACCGCTGCTACAGCGTAAATCGTGATTATAAGTGTAAGAATTAGTTTTTTCATTATTGCCACTCCAGTTGATTAAAATAGTGTCTTGCATTTCTAAGATACAGCTCATTGTAATGAGGTATATCTTTGAATCTGTCTGTATGAACAAATTTTTCCAAATCTGCCGGGTCTATATCTTCGTCATGAGCTATGCCAACCTGCTTTTTAAGCATTTTTAGATACTCTAAAGTCGGTTTATAAGAGTTTTTGTCATGCCTTTTTCCGTGTCCGCCCATGACATATTTTGCGTGTTTTTTCTCTATAAATTTTAAAGCTTTTATCCATTCATCCATATTGCTGTTAGTTGCATAATTCACAAATCTTCCGTTAAATATGGTGTTGCCCGTAAAGATAAAGCTATCCTTTGGACTAAGTACTATCAAATCAGTCGGACTTTGAGTCCCTTTTGATGGTTTTATGATAAATATACTCTTTTTGCTACCTTTTATCTTAAGCTCTTTATCGACTAAGATATCTGGCATCACAACTTTGGTGTTTTTCATCAACTTTTTTGGCATGATTTTGAAAATCTTCTTATATGTATCGGGGTGCTCTTTTATAGCTTTTGGGAGATTTGATGCTCCAATTATCTTCACCCCTTTTGCTTTGAAGTAGGATGCGCCAAGAAGTCTGTCGTCATGATAGTTTGTGATGACTACAAATCGTATTTTCTTATTTGTAGATTTTTCTATATAGCTGTTTAGCTCTTTTGCAAAGTTATAAGTAGCACTTGCATCAGTGAGAACTAAAAAGTTTCCCACATCTATATAACAAACATTTGAGACAAAACCCTTGTTTGATTTTAGGATTGGGTTATAATCACCGATAAAGCAGCTTATATCTTTTGTGATTTTAAGAGGTTTAAATTCAAAGAAATCCGCAAATAAAAAAATAGGCAAGATTAAAATAAGTAGAAGTTTTTTCATATTGTACTCCGATTTTTCTAGCAAGAGTGAACTCTTGCTAGAAAACGATATTTAAGCTTTTCCCGGGTATAGTGATCTTTGGATACCCGGATTGTCTTTGACACCTATGATATCAGGTGTTTCAAGTTTTAGATTTTTTATATGTTTATGATCAGCCAGATACTTCTCTACTGTTTCCCAAACAGGCTCGCCAGTAGATGCACTACCTACAGTTGACCAGCCAGCTAGTTTGTAGATTCTGTTGGCATCTATCTTTTCGCCAGAACTTAGTTCCAAGTTTGTGATTCGCTTACCGATATCTTTACTTGGGTCTATGGTGTACGAAAGTCCACCGGTTCTAACCATATCTCCACCTTGTTGTAAAAATGGATCTTTGTTAAAAAGATTATCCGCTACATCTTCAAGTATATTGTGAAGGTCTGCACCTTTTACATCTCTTGTGTATGTTTCAGGATAAGTCATAGAGGTGTGATTCATCAAGTCATCAAAAGTGATAGCCTCACCCGGCAAAACCGATGTTCCCCATCTAAATCCCGGACTCATAGATATATCTGCACCTTTGACTTCTCTAAGTGCATCACATATGATTTGATCAAATGTACCGTTGAAGTTTCCTCTTCTATATAGAAGATTGTCTGTTGTTGCCAATGGTTTGGTTAGTTTCTCTATAAATGGAGCTCTAACGCTATCTATATGTTTTTTCATCTGGGTATCTTCAGGCAGCAAATCTGAGAAAACAGGCATAAGAGTAAACCTAAAGTCTCTTACTTTTTTATCCTTGATATCCATATCGAGTACGCCTATAAATTTGCCATTTGAACCTGAGTTTATGACATGTGTAACGCCTTTTGAGTTTTTGACTGGAACTGCTTCAGGAACAGCGTCATGAGTGTGTCCGCCAAATATAAAATCAATCCCACTTACAACTGCCGCCATCTTTTTATCGACATCATATCCATTGTGAGATATCACAACAACAGCATCTGGTTTCTCTTTGGCTCTAACTTCATCAACAAGCTCTTGCATCTCATCAGGGTTTATTCCAAATGACCAATCAGGTATAAATCTTTGAGGGTTTGCTATGGTAGTGTATGGAAAAGCTTGTCCGATAACCGCTACCATGTGGTCCCCCATCTTTTTCATGACATATGGTCTAAAAGCTCTACCTGTATCTTCATTGTATGCATGTGCGCCATCCATCAATGCTTCATCCTTGACAGTTACATTTTGTGCAACAAAGTCGGCTTTCAAAGCTTTTATGTTTGCTAAGATTTCTTTTTCTTTGTATGTAAACTCCCAGTGACCGGTACAGACATCAACACCTAGTATATTTAATGCTTCAACCATATCTTTCCCTCTGGTATAAAGAGAAGTTGCGCTTCCTTGCCAAGTATCTCCACCATCTAAAAAGAGAGTTTTATTTTTTCCAAAACTTCCTCTTAAGTGGTCAGTCAGTGTTTTTATATGTGCAAAACCACCAACTCTATGAAATCTTTTTGCGTTTTCTGCATAGTTGATACAAGTCATAGAAAATGCCGCTCTACTACCCTCTTTTATGCCGTAGTATTTCAAAAAATGCTCTCCTACGATATGTGGAGGTTTGCCATAGTTTGAGTATAAGCCAAGATTTACGCTCGGCTCTCTAAAGTGAACAGGCATAAGCTGAGCATGACAATCTGTCATATGCAGAAATCTTGCATTTCCAAAATTTTCGATTTTGTAGTAACTATCTACATTTTTCACATCAAAAAGTTTCTGATGTGATTTTGCATATAGTGATGATGCCCCCAAAACGGACATCATATATAAAAATTCTCTTCTATTTAGTGAACTCATTTTTTACCATCCCTACTTAGGAACTTCAGCACGCCAAGTTTTTTCAAACTCTGCTGATTGATCAAGTGCTGTTTGAGCTTCATATGCTGCTTCATTTGCCAATGCGATAGCTTTTTTTGGATCACTCATAGCTAATTTTTTTGCTTTTTCTAACACTTTTTTAGTGTTTTTCCATGCAACCATCTCATCGTGAGCTTTTTGATATTTTGCTTGAGCATTTGCGATAGCACTATCAACACTATTTGTAGCCGATGGGTAATTTGAAGCGCATCCTGCTAAAAATGCTATCGTTACCGTACTTATTAAAAATAATTTTTTCATATTTTCCCCCTTACTTTCTTGTATCTGGACCAAAAAGTTTCATACCATTTGACATATAAGTCAAAAAGTATGCAAGCTCTTTTAGCGGTTTACTTTGCATTTTTGGCTTCTCGCTACCAGTATCTTTTACACATCCAGCCAATCTTCTTTGAAGTGTTCCGAGTCCGCCCCATTTGATTCTATAAACTGGCATTTGGGTAGTTGCTCCAAGAGCAGGACTGAGTGATTCAGCTCTAAGTCTCTTGCCAGAACTTTTTACATGGCACTCATTACAACTTATAGCAAGGTAACCTCTTTGTTTGTAAAAGAGTTTCTTCCCAGCTTCGTAGGCTTTTGCAGCATTTTCATTTGGTATTTTGATATCAATCTTCTTGCCTCTTGATTTATATGCTAGATATGCAACTACTTTTGCTAAATCGCCCTTACCGTACTTAAGAGGTTTTTCGCCATTTTTGACTCTACACTCATTTACTGCCATACCAATAGTGACTATTTCATCTCTTTTTGTATCATAGTATGGATAGTTTTGTTTTATAGCAGGATTTGGAAAGCAACTCGCATATGTTTTTCCATTTGCAAAAGGTTTGTTGAAAAGTGCCTCGCCGTCGTCTAGTGGTATCTCATACGGAGGAAAGTCATTTATCTCTGCAAACTGCTCTTTGCTTGGTTTGTACCAGCTTAAAGGGCCATCTTGAAAATCTTGAAACTTTAGTGGATATATATAATCTTTTTTTAGCTCTTCTAACGGAACATATGGAAAATATTTATCTTTGTTTGCAACAGGGTTTTCAAACTTCTTTAAAAAGTAGTTTACAAACGCAACTCTATCTTTCTCTGCTTGGGCATTAAAACTTGCTCCAAAGAGAATTGTGCCACTTATCATTGATATAGCAGCTATTTTTATCATTTTTTTCAACATATTTGTCTCCTTTGAAAACACTGGGTTTTATTTTAGTTTTATATCTTTTTTCTCGCCCGCACCTGTATTGTCTTTCCACTCAACTGTGATTTTATCACCCTTTTTAGCGCCTTTAAATGCAAACTTTATATAAGGGTTTTTTGATATAGCTGATGTTGGATACATATCGTAAACAACTCTTCCACCATACTTTACTGTTAGATGATTGATGTACTTCGGATCACCTTTTCCGCCACCAATTTTACCTGATGCCATTGGATGTTTAACCAATAATTTTACTGTTGCTATATCTTTTTTAACTTTTGCTATCGCTTTTATTCCCATTTTAATTCTCCTAATTCTTTTTTTATTTTACTGTCATCTTGTTTAGGAAGTAAATTCCTAGACAATTCACACGCTACTAAAGCTTTGCCTATCGGCAAGAAACTTCGTTATTACTGTCATCTTTATGGGTTGTGTATCAACCTCCGCAACCACCTACGGTTACTTTTACTTGCTTGACTGCTTCGTGTAGTTTGCCATTTGCATCTTCAACTATCAATCTTACATTTCCTGTTTTTCTCATTTTTATTCTTGTTGAAAATTTTGGAATTGTTCCTTCTGTTAATTCCCAAGAAGCTGCTAAAGGTCTTGGATTTCCATCTATGATTAGACTCATATTTTTTGCATTATTTAGACTAGTTGAAACTGTAACAGGAACAGCTCCACCATTTTCCGCGATATCTGGAAGTTTAAGCATAGCTTTGTCATCTTTCATCACATCAGTTGTACCATATGCATCTTTCAATGCTTCATCACCAGTTTTAGCCATAAATGCTTTTGGGTGCTCTGAAAATATGCTTGCGCTACTCACTGATTGCAGTGCTGTTACTGCCATTGTTGCGAAACCTAATCCTATAAACTTTCTTCTTTTCATATTTAAATTCTCCTAATTCTTTTTTGTTTTACTGTCATCTTTTTCAGAAAGTAAATTCCTGAAAAATTCACACGCTACTAAAGCTATGCCTATCGGCAAGAAACTTCGTTTTTACTGTCATCTTTTTCAGAAAGTAAGTTCCTGAAAAATTTATATTTTACAAAAGCCTTTGCCTATCGGCAAGAAAGCTAAACTATTTTGTTGTCTCCTGAAGATACGCTACAAGTGCATCTATTTGATGTTTTGTTAACTTGTGATTTCTGCCCATTGGAGGCATTAGTGTATTTGCAACAGTTTTGTTTGGATCATATATCTTTTCAAACAGATATGATTTTGGATATGCATTTAGGTTTGAGAGCTTTGGTCCAATATCTCCAGTTTGAGGTATGCCAGGATCTCCTTTAACCGAGTGACATGCCAAGCAGTTGCCAAGTTTTTTTGTGACAAATACCTTTCTTCCCTCTTTGACTAAGGCTTCATTACCTGCGGCGTAAACTGCGCTAGTTGTAATTAAGCCAAACAGGGTGGCAACTAATAGTTTTTTTGCATCTATCATTTTTTCTCCTTTTTTGTTTGATGGTCATCTTGGTTAGGAAGTAAATTCCTAACCAATTTACACGCTACTAAATTTACTAGTAACTTTTCGATCATTTGCTTTTTTTAAGCATATACTCTACGGTACTTTTTATATCTTCATCTTTGATTGATGCATCTCCACCTTTTGGAGGCATTGCATTGAAGCCTTTGATGGCATGCTCTAGTGTCACTTTTAGACTCTGTTTTTGTACATGGGCCCAATCAGCCTTATCTCCAAACTTTGGAGCTCCAGCTATTCCTGAATCATGACAACCCGCACATGTGTTTTCATATATAGTTTTGCCTATATCTCCTGCTGGTTTTTTCTTCTCATCGTCAAAAGAGTATCTGCCATCACCAAATGGAGGCTTAACTATCGTAGCATCAGTTTTTATGTGCATTACAACCATCTTTGAAGTATCGATACAATCTTTCATACATCTTGTATTATGAGTATCAGGTTTTCTTAGGTTGTTGTACTCAAAACCATTTTCATTTGGCAAATGTACTGCTTTGATGAATTTTCTATTTACAATAGTCTCATCTTCGATATCAGCGCCATTTACTTGAATCTCATTTAATTGCAATAGATATCCAAGAATCCCGTAAACTTCACTATCACTAAGTGATTTTGGAGCTGAGAGAGGCATTGCAGTCTGTATGTACCAGAAAAATGGTGCGATATATGGTGCGTAGCTTCCAAGAGTTTTTAGAGGTCCTGGATCACCGCCAGTTTTTGGATGAAGTTTTAGCGTACCGATTCCACCAGCTAAAACAGGGAATCTATCGACTCCCTCACCAAAATCACCATGACAAGTTGCACATTTTGCAGCAAATACTTTAGCTCCCTCTTCAACACTCATTTGTCCATCGGGTAAGCCTTTTCCATCTGGTCTGACATCTGTATTCCAAGCTTTGATCTGCTCTTTGGTTGCTTTTGTTCCAAAGTTATGATTTTTACCGCTTATTGGAGATTTGTATGTCTCTTTTACGGTAACTTGTTGTTTTTGTAGAATTGCTCCATCAACATTTATCTTTCTACCCTGTTTATCAGTTGTTACGCTAGGATAAGGGTAACTATCTGGATTGGCAGGAGTATAGCTCAACTTTTGTGCACTCAAAGTTGTCACCAATGCCAGTGAACCGGCTAAAAGTGTTAGGTTACGCATAGATGTGTACATTGTTGACCTCCCCATTGCTTTTTACTTCCCATGTCTGTATAGCATTTCTGTGATAAACTGACTCTTTACCTCTAGCAGCTACGAGTTGTTTTGCTGTTGGTTGGGTATATCCTGTATCGTCAGTTGCTCTACTTTGAAGCATCATAGGTTTTCCATCCCAGTTTACCTCTATGGCAAATCTTGTAACAGCTTTTGGAAGGACGATACTTGTAAATTTCGCTTCTTTCCAGCTTTTTCCACCATCGGTAGATACATCAACATGTGTGATAGTACCTTTTCCTGACCAGGCAATTCCTTCAACTTTAATAGGACCTTTTTTAGCCTCTTTCCAGTTTCGTTCCGGACAAGGCGAAGTGATGACAGAATTTGCTTCAAATGACCAGTTATACATTTTTGCGTGACCATCTCTTTGGAGCATTGTGTATTTTGTACTCTCTTCTCTGACCATCCATGATTTGTCATCAAATTTCAATCTTTTTAGCCATTTAACCTGTATAGCACCTTCCCAGCCAGGAAGAAATAGTCTGACAGGATATCCCTGCTCAGGTCTAAGAGCCTCGCCATTCATAGCATATACGAGCATCGCATCGTCTAATACTTTTTCTATAGGCACACTTCTTCCAACGCCTGCTGGATCTGAACCTTCAGGGAACATCCACTTAGCTTCTGGTTTTAGTCCTATATCTTCAAGTATGACTTTTAAAGGAACTCCAGTCCACTCTGAACATGCGAGCATACCGTGTGTTACTTGAAGTGAATTAAGACCAGGTCCTCTCCACTCCATGCCATTGTTTGCTGCACACTCAAATGAGTGAATAACGCTGATGCTTGGATATCTTTTTAGATCCTCTAGTGTGAGAACAACTTCTCTATCCACCATACCATGAATCAAAAGTCTCCATTCAAGTGGGTTTATATCTACAACTCCACCATGACATCTTGTAAAATGCAATCCGTTTGGAACTATGATTCCCTTCAGATCTTGCCAAGGCGTAAAGCTGATAGAAGCTTTCTGATCAGCAGTAAGCCAAGGGACAAATCTTCTGACAACATTTGCTTCATACTTTGATGGTACACCGTATGGATTTGCATTATTGTCCCTTCCCCACTTCAATCCCCATTCAGGATTATTTGGTGGCAAGTTTTTTGGATCGACATGTGCCTCACTAGCATTTAGCTTAGTCGCACCAACACCCCCTAAGGCAGCAGCAGCTGTTACGGAAAACAGAAATCCTTTTCTTAAAAAATCTCTTCTTCCCTCTTTGGGAGTTTTTTCTACCTCTTTAGCAACTTCTTGAATCAATTCAGAAGTGGAAAGAGTAGAATCTTGAACATCTAGTTTTATCTCTTTCAATTAAATCTCCTTTTACATAAAAATATAATAATAATTAATATTAAAATATTTGAATGTCACAATTTTGTCATTTTTAAACTTAAGAATAGATTATAATAAAAAATATAAAAAGATAAGAAAATATAATATATACCCTATTAAAACACTATATTATGGGATTCTTTATAATTATAATAGTAATAATAAATATTTTAGCAGTGTTTATTATTTTATATAATGTTACGATAAGTAGCAGTAAATTCACTTAGTGTTATTTCTTATATTATAAAACAATATAATATAAATAAGATGAGATAATAAATAACAAAAACTTATTTTAAAATCTCTCGACAATAGAGAGATGTTAAAATGATTTAAAGAAAATTAAACTTAACATAGTTAAAATATAATTTAATTTTAAATTAAGCTTTAAAGTTTTTTTACTTCGAATAAAATTGGTCTATAATTCTTAATTTTTATAAAAACCAGGTAATTTTTTTTGTCTTTTGATGGAGTTATTGTAAAATTATCACATTTTATTATGGTTAAATCAGCAAATATCCTGTTCATATCCTCTTTTGGGATTGGAAGGGTGATTTTTTTAGCGGACTCAAATCTTATCAAACTGTTTTTATCTTTTAATACCAGCCAAATGATATATGGATTACTTATGCTGTATATACTGTTTTTGCTTTTGAGAGATAAAACGCTGTATCTTTTAAAATTTTTGATATTTATCTTGCTTGCTTCAAAAAGATCCATATAAATCATAGATGATAAAATCTCAACTCTCTGTTTATTTTTTAGCTCTTTTGCAAAAATGTGATTGTTACTTCTTGTTTGCTGAATCGTAGAAGAGACAAATAAGCTGATTATGACAAGTAAAACGATCGAAACAAGAACTTCGATAAGTGTAAAAGCTTTTTTCATCATCTTCTTATCGTTATAAAATTTGATGTGCCTAGCTTGTCAGAAATCTTAATTTCATCTATTAGCAAATCGATACTGTTTTTTTTATCGTCGGTTTGAAAGTTTACTATTGATTTGTATTTTTGTTTGTAGTCTAGTTTGCTGTTTTTTAGAGTTTTTATTAGGGCTTCATCTTTTATGTCATACTCTTTTTTTATAAAATCATATAGGTTTATCTCTTTGTTGTGGAGATTTATAGAGTGACGATTTGCTAAAATAGATATGTATCTTGTAAATTCCAATTTTATTGATGCAATTTTAAACAAGCTTTTTTCATTTGAGTTTATTTTTAAAAGAGCGGTTCCTACGACTGAGAGGAGTATGACGCTTATGATGATTTCGATAAGAATAAAACCATTTTTATTCGTCATAATAGTCATCTCTATTTGAAGGATATAATTTTTCACCAATGTAAGCATCTTTTGCATTTTGAAGTGAATTAAACTCTTTGATTGCTTGGTAAAAAGGCAAAAATAGATAAAATCTTGTTTTTGAGACCAAGATAAATTTATCGGTAAATCTTCCTTTGTTGAAATTTAGTATAAAGCAAACATCCTCTATCTTTTTTTTGATTCTTAAGTTATCAAAATTAGGAGTTCTAAACTGTTGCATGTTGTTCGGCACTAGGACTTTATCCTCCTTTTTAAACCCAAAAAGAGGAGCACTTCTATAAGAATCAGCACCTACTTCTACAACACTTTTATCACAATTTTTACCATATATGATCAGTTTGGTTGTGGAAGCAGCGTAGATTTTACTCATATAGGATGGAATATCTTTTATACTTGAAAGTGTATCTGAGATTTTTTTTGACTTGTAATTACTTAAAACAAGGGAAAAAATAGTCCCCAAAAGGATAATAACAACAATGATTTCTATAAGGGTAAATGCCCTTATTCGCAAGTTGAAAATTTTATATCCTTATTCTCTTTCTCTCCTCCCTCTTTTTTGTCAGCGCCAAGGGAAATGATATCGAAAAGATTTGAAGTTTTAACATATATATAAGGAGTTTTCCATGGGTCAAGAGGTACTTTCCCGCCATCTATAAAGCCTCCGCTTGGATATGAAGTATAAGCTTGTGCGTCAGGATTTTTAACAAGAGCATTTAAACCTTGTGCTGTAGTAGGATAGGAGCCATTTGCAATCTTAAATGATTTTAATGCATCACTAAGAGAGTGCATCTGAACACATGTAAGCTTTCGTTTTGCCTGTTCGCTTTGCCCTATGAGGTTTGGCATAACCAAAGAAGCTAAAAGACCTAGGATAATGATGACAATCATCAACTCTATAAGTGAAAAACCTTTTTTCATGTGGATACTCCAACTTTTTCTTAAACTATATCAAATTTTAGATTGTTAAATGCTAAAATTGACTAGTTCAGTGCATATTAATATGCTTATATGTAAAATGTATGCCATGAAAAAAGGTGTAGTATTACTCATAACCATAGGTTTTATAACTGTTTTGAGCGCAATCATCGCATATATGTTCTCTCTTTCAAATAGTGCATTTGATGAAGCTCAAAAAAGCGAACAATTTAACCAGAGTTCTATTTTGTTTTATGATGTTAAAGATATCTTGGACTCATATGCTAAAGATGTAAATGACAGCGAGGATTTAAGAACTTTTTTGATGGGCACACCACCATTTTATGACGATAAAAGCGCCCTTTCTCTTGATGTTGAGTTAGAACCACTAAGCAATAAAATAAATATAAATTCGATTCTAATAAAAAATAAAATAGATAAAAATATAGTAAAATTTTTACAAAATGTTTGCGAAACATACAATATAATAGACTCTAATTTTTTTATAGATCTAGTGTTAGATACGATAGATAGCGACTCTGTTTCAAGAGAAGCTATGAGTGAAATTTCTCAAGAAAATATGAAATTTTCAAATGGTAGGGTTTTAAATTTTGAACATTTTAAAGCCATATTGGAGTATTATGTAAAAAAAGTACAAGATAGAAATATTTTAAAAGTACCCTGGAGAGAATTGATATATTTTGGCAAAAGTGAATATAGTGAAGTTGATTGTGATAGAATGAGCAGAGAGTTGATAAATGTGATTGGGTTTAACAGTGAAGATTTTGCAGGCTGTAGTGAGCTAAAAGATGCAGTTAGTGAAAAAATTGGTTCAAAATTTCATCTAAAAAGCTTCAGCAAAGTAAAAAATTATTATATTTTAGTTAAAATCAGCTATCAAACAAATTCAATACAAGATCAAATTGAATTTAAATACAATATAAAAAACAGTAAAGTGAGTGATAGTGAGCTTTTTTAGTCTTGGTGAAAAAAAAGTTTTTTTTGTAACAAAAAATTTTAGTCAAATAGTTGATTACAGGTGCGATATTGTTCTCTCTCCTGAGTTTTACTGGGTGAAAAAAGTAAGATTAAATATAAAATTCTCACATATTGTAAAAAAAATGGCACCCTCTATATTTGATGGAATGCTTCCGGATGGAGAGTTCGAATATAGAGTTTTTAAAGTAAAAACAGGCGAATTTATAGTACTTGCTTATGATATAAAAGAGATCATGCGAGAGTTGGAGCTTTTAGGCATAAACCTCTCTATGATAGACAAGATGTACACTGTTCAGAGTGAATTGCTGGAAAAAGATATTGAGATTGCGATTGATAGCGACTCTGCTTTGGCGATGGAAGATGATGTTTTGTTTTGTATGCCCGTAAAGTTGGCAGAGACAAATAATCTTATCAGCATCGATGATGTAATGCAAGCCAAAAGATTGTCATCTAACTATATATTTTCTAAATCATTTCAAAAAGTAAAGATAAACAGTAAAGATATAGCGCTGATTTTATCACTGCTTATTTTGTTAAATGTTGCAGCTATGTTGGATATTTTAAAAACAAAAAGAGAGATTCGCAATTTAGAAAAACAAAAAGAAGTCTTTATAAAAGAAAACTCTCTACCCTCTACAAGCTTTCAACTTAAAGCAATGAAAAATGAACTTCAAAAAATCTATAATCCACAAGTCTCATTTAGAAAAAGATTAGAGTATATTGGTAAATTTAAATTGAATAAAAAAGAAAATTTTAACTCCAT
>JALSKH010000230.1 GCA_026988975.1 Campylobacteraceae bacterium | reverse complement strand
TTTAGATTTCAAAGATTGAATAATTTAACATTGTAAAAATTTAATGAACTCTAAGCCCTAAAACAAGGACTTAGTAACACTCGTTCTCTCAAACGAGGACGAAATTATATAGTGTTGTTGCTTAGAGCTCGCTTAGGTGCGTAAAGAAAATTTGAGAAATTATTTTCTTTACATTAAAAGCACATTAAGCTAATATTAATTTTTCATTTATTATCTTACTATATACTTTTAACTCAAATAAAAATCGAGGAGAAAAAAATGGCTTTATATGATAGAAAATATATCAGTCAAAATGCTAGTAGATCTAGCGAAGGTTTTGGGCAAACTAGAACGAGTAGCAATATGGCCATCTTTGTTAAACAAACTTATCAGCTTTTTGCTGCTTCACTATTGGCTGCTAGTGCTGGTGCTTATGTAGGATTAGGTTTTGCTGCGACAATTTCTAGTATGTATTTTATGTTTGTTATACTGGAATTCGCTGTTTTGTTTGGCCTGTTTGCTGCAAAGAAAAAAGCTGGGCTAAATCTTGTTTTGCTTTTTGCTTTTACATTTTTAAGTGGCTTAACTTTGGCTCCACTGCTTACATCTATACTGGGTATGAATGGTGGTGGCTCAATAATCGCTAATGCTTTTATGCTTACAACTGTTGCATTTGGTTCACTCTCTGTTTTTGCAATGAATACAAAAAGAGATTTCTCCGTGATGGGGAAAATGCTATTTATCACACTGATAGTCGTGGTAGTCGCAAGTCTTATAAATATCTTCTTGCATAGTCCTATGATGCAGTTGGTAATCGCTAGTATAAGCTCTATACTTTTTAGTGCTTTTATCTTATACGACACTCAAAACATCATCAAAGGCAGATATGAAACTCCTATAGAGGGTGCAATTGCCTTGTATCTTGATTTTCTAAATCTTTTTATATCTTTACTGCAAATATTGGGAATTTTTGGAAGTGATAACAGATAGATTTCAAGATGGAGGGCTAACCCTCCATCTTAATTTGTAGTAAGACAAACTGCCTCTTCATCTGTTATTAACAAGATGGTACATTACCGCTATCGCTAGCATAATTGTTCAAGAAATCATAGACATGTTTTACATATTTTTTCTTCAAAGGCTTAGCTTTAGGGCATAGTTTTTTTAGCTCTGCATTAAGATTGCCAGCTTTGAAAATAGTTGTCCACTCTTCTTGAGTGTGTTTTTTAGCTAAAACTCCACCATTGAAGCCACAAGGTCTTTTCAATTTTTTGACAATTATCTTTTGTCCCTTGTCGCTACTTGCAAATGCTGAAGTGCTAACAAAACTCAAACCAACGATTGCTGCAAATACTATTACTAGTAATTTTTTCATTTTTTCTCCTTTCATAAGATTAACTGAATATTATTATAACATATTAAATGTGAAGTAAATGTGAACTTTTTTAGTGCTCTCTGATCTTTGAGACTGAAAAAAGTGAATTTACCAACTTATATACTGCCAATGCTACACCAATAGAGCCTATGACAATAAAAACCTCTGCAAGATGTGGCCACTCATAGTTGATACTATTTGCTACACCATAAAAATCATACTTCTCATATCCTGTTCCAAATCTATCTGAAAGAGGATTTGCATTTCCACCATATACAAACAGATATCTGCCTATATACCCGCCGACTATTGTTGAGATAGAAGCGATAATAGTAAATACCGGCTTGCCTTTGTTGAATGTCAATAAAAAAGGCAAAACAAGAGTCAATAGTATATATCCTCCAAAGTATGCATATTTAAAGTATCCAAAGAGAATGTTAAATGCCCAAGTCTTATCTACCACCAAGTATGCAAAGACTTCATATGCGCTTAGAATTATAACAAAAAATAGTATAGCTTTTCTGATTGTCTCCATCAAATCAAGATATATATTTGATTTTCTATGATCAAAAAATGCATATAAACCCATAATACCTAAAGATGAAACAAATGCTGAAATGATAAAATAAAATGTTAAAGCTGGAAATTCAGTCCACAAGTGACGAGCAACATTCATCGAAAACAGTTTTGCCTGTATAAAATATTCAACGATATCTACACCAACACTTAACAACAATACCAATAAAGCCAATCTTTTTGCCCACTCTCTTTTATTTGTTATCAAAAGATATATCTCAAACAAGACAAAAGGGATATAGGTGATATAAAGTGGCAACATTAGCCACATACCAGCATTGAAGTTTGGAGATGTGAGCATGCTCAACATATTTAGCATATTCAAATCAGTTGCGATTGTAAAGAGTCCTGCAAACACCATAGACAATCCAAGAGCCATAAAACCAGCTGCTGTTTTAGCAACTACTTCTATATTCATAAGTTCAGCAAGTGCTACTAAAAATATAACCCCACTTCCTGTGTAGATCATATACATGTAATTTACGATAAAAAGAGTCCATGGATTTTCTCGACTTACTTCACCAACATGCCCAAATACCGCATCTTTCATGGCTTGAATTAAGTATGGATTTGACGGATCTAATCCTGCAGTATGTGCATTTGCAACTACGCTAAAGTATCTCTCATCAAATGCTTCATATATGCCATAAACTCCTACTGCCAACAAAACATAAGCTACGAGCATCGCTTTATTGAATAGTAATTTAAAAATGCTGATCTTGTTTATCTCAAGCCCAGCTATTACGATCTTTTCCATTCTTTACTCCTTTTAGCTTTTGCTTCGTCATAGATTGGTTTTATCTCATCCCAAGTATGTATTTTCGTATCTTTTCCAACACTTCTTAGCAGGAAGTTTTCATCTTCTGGTACCAAATAGAAAAGTTTTGGTACTGTTTTTTCTCCCTCTTTTAAGAAGAAAAATTTTCGTTTTTTAAGAAGTTTTACGAGATCGCAATTTTCATCATCCAAATCACCAAAAAGTCTCACTTTAGTAGGGCAAGTAGCCTGGCAAGCAGTCGTACCATACTCATCTATCCTATGGTGACAAAATGTACATTTATCTACTGCAAAAATTGTATCGTCCACAAATCTTGCATCATAAGGACACGCTTCCATACAACCCTTGCATAAGATACATTTTGTTGGATCAACCATAACTATACCACCATCTATATAGTGGCTAGCATGCGTAGGGCAAACGCTAACACAAGGTGCGTCTATACAGTGATTGCATTGTGATGGATAGAGATTTACAAAGGGATGCCCAAAGATGGAACCCTCTGTCACTCCTACCCAAATCCTCTGTTTGTCAGCACCTAGCTGAACACCGTTTTCCTCTTTGCAGGCAACTTCGCACGCCTTGCAATTTATACAATTTTGATAATCTAGTGCCATTGCATAGTTCATAATCACACCTTCCTTACATCTACTATGGTATCATGCATGATAGCACTACCAAAAACCGGCTCGATTCTGTCTTCTATGATTTCATTATCGCTTGCACCGTTTCTGTGGGCAAATGTCAACCCTGTTGACTTGGCACCAAAACCATGTATATAAAACAGAGTCTGCGGAATAATTTTTGGTGTTGGATAGGCTTTTATCCTAACACTGCCTATTTTACTAGTTACTTCTATCTCGTCCCCAAACTTTATACCTCTTTTTTCTGCCTCTTTATCGTTTATCCAGGCATAATTCTCTTTCATAAGTTCCAAAAGCATGATATTGTTTTGCGTTGCATCTTGAGTGAATTGAGCATGTCGTCCTGTGATAAACTTAAATTTTCCTTTTGGAATCTTTACATAACTCTCTTCTCTCCATGTAGGCATCGCGTCTATGCCTTTTTTCTTAAGATTTCCTAGATAACACTCGATCTTCTTACTTGGAGTTTTGAAAAATTTTCTTAACTCTGAAATCTCTTTTGGGTTTATACATGTATCATGTATATAGGCATCTGGATCTGCCTCTTCGCCAAGCTTATCGATAGAGTATGATTTTTTATTTTCAGGATAATACTCAAAGGTATTTTTATCTATCTGCTTAAAATACTCTTTCATGTGAGGATAAAAAACTCCTTTGGATCGCAACTCTTTCCAAGCCTCTTCACCATATTTTCCCACAAAAGATTTTTTATTCATCTCCTCTTGATTTGCTCCATACATATCTTCTAGATCAAAACCATTCTCTTTTCTATATTTTTCAAGTTCATCTGGTTTCATATCTTTCGTATCATCTTGTACATCTTCATCATGTTTCAGCGTATTTTTCCAAAGAGGATCATTTAAAACTTTTGCGAGTCCCTTCATGATCTCAAGTACTGGCTTAGTTTCATACATTGGATTTATCACTTTTTGTCGAAGAACAATCGCTGGTTCGACTCCGCCAAATGACTTGATAGGATCTTCTCTCTCTAGGTATGTACACTCTGGGAGTATCACATCTGCCATCATCGCTGTATCGCTTGGCATCGTATCGATAACAACCACAAGATCTAACTTTTCAAACATCTCTTTTGTCTTTTTAGTATTTGGCACTGATAGCATTGGATTTTGCTTATATACAAAGAGCCCTCTAACAGGATATGGGGCATTTCCTTGCGCTACCATATTTCTCCATGCTATCCAAGAGCCGGAAGAGCCGATGATAGCCGCTGCATTTTTCTCTATCCTTTCTTGTGCATTTGCATATATTGGTGAGTTGATCTCCTCTTTGTCTAATGGCAATTTTCTTCCAAAAACTATACCACCTTTGATGTCAATCCCACCACCAAGGGCGCTAAATATAGCTTGAGCACGGCGAAGTTGAAAATCAGTAGCTGCCCAAGTACTTCTTCTACCTTGATAATATACAGACTCAGGTGCATTTGCCATAAAATCATAAGCAATCTTTTCTATCGTTGCTGCCGGTACACCTGTTATCTTCTCTGCCCATTGTGGAGTATAATTTTGTTGTAAAATATGGAGTTTATATACATTGAAATTATCAAAGTTCTTTTCAACAAACTCTCTGTTGTATAGTCTATTTTTTATAACCACATAAGTCAAAGCTAATACAAAAGCTAAATCCGTACCTACCTTTATAGGCACATAAGTATCTGCGTGTATGGCAGTATTTGTAAATCTAGGGTCAACCACTACAAGTTTTGCGCCTCTTCCTCTCGTTCTTTTGAAAAGGTCCATTGTATCTGGTGTAAGTATAGCTTCAGCTCTGTTTGCTCCTGCCATTATGATATATTTTGCATTATCTAAATCTGCCATACCATAACCGCCGATAGTCAACGCATAGCCTGATATCGCAGTTTGAAGACAGATAGAAGCATGATTTATAAAGTTTGATGAACCAAATTTTTCAGCCATGAACTCTTTGTAGGTAGGTTCTGCCATACCCTCTCCTGTACAATAACCTATACAGGAGCGGTTGTCCTTCTCTTCATCAAGAATTTTTACCATCTTCTCTTTTATATACTCAAATGCCTCATCCCAACTAGCCCTTCTATACTTGCCATCTCCTCTTTTTCCTGCTCTTATGAGTGGATACTTTAGACGATCAGGGTCATACAGAGCATGGATGCCCGCATCACCTCTTGCGCAAAGCATATTTTTTGATTTTGGAAAAAGTGGATTTGGATCTAATTTTTTGATGACACCGTTTCTAACTTGTGCTATAAGAGCACACTTGTTTACACACATCTCACAAAGTGTTGGGGTTTTCTTCGTAGGTCTTATCTTGTTGTCTTCACTTGTTTTGGTGTCGGCTAAGATATTTGAAGTCCCAAGAGCTGTTCCGCCAACAACGCTCAGGGCAACACTGCCTTGAAGAAATCTCCTTCTCGAGATCTCTACTTTCATATTTTTCTCCATTTAGTAAATTTTTTACTCTATGGCAGAAGTTTAGCCAACTTATTATTAAAAAAAGTTTAATAAAGTAAACTTTTTTTTACATTAAAGATAGTCTATATTTCTAAATTTATGAGATACTGTTTTATGTAATATTAACTTTACTTATAGATTAAGTATTATTAGAATATGAAATGATAAATATAACTTCAAATTCTAAATAGTCATTGGGGTATCTTCTTATAAGCTCTCGCATCTGTTTGTATGAGAGTCGTTCAACTCCTCCGGAGGTACCACTTTTCTTGATATATCTAAATTTTGATAGATTGTCTTCAAAATAGAGTCTGTATCTTTTTTGCCAAATTTTGACATCCCAATTCTCTTTTGCATATCTACTGATGTCTTCAACTTTTGGCAAAAAACTCTGTTTTTTTGTTATTTTGTAAATATCTTGAAATGTTTTATCTGTAAAAATTGCAAAAGCTATATCTTTTGAACTTTTTTTTGATTGCGCAAAGATATTTTCTATATCTTTTGACCATTGGAGTGACGAGGATGAGATAATCATATCAAATTTTCCAAAAACTTCGCATAACCCATCAAATTTTATAGCATCAAAATCCTCGCAGATTATCTCTGTTTTTGAATTTTTAGGATGCAGAGAACACATTGAACTTGAGTTATCGACTCCAACAAATTTATCTATATCCCACGATATATTTTTATAGATTGCGCCTGAGCCACAGCCGATGTCCAAGATTTTTTTTGGTTTACTTTTTATATTTTTAATTAATTCTACTGCTACTTCTTTTTGCACTTTTGAGAACTTATCATAGAGCTTTGCATGCTTTTCAAACTCTAATGAGTGGTTTTTTTTTAACATTTACCTTCTTTTTAACAATTTTTAGATACAATCGCAACTCGTATTATATCAAAATAAGGAAAATTTATGGCCTCAACACTATTGGTCTTACAATTTATATTGGCAGCAGTTTTAACAATAGCTATATTATTACAAAAAAGCTCATCTATCGGATTGGGTGCTTATAGCGGAAGTAACGAATCATTATTTGGTGCAAAAGGACCGGCTGGCTTTATGGCAAAGTTTACTTTTGTAATTGGATTTGTATTTTTAGTAAATACTCTGGCTTTGGGTTACTTTTACAATCAAGAGAAAAAAGTTTCAATCGCAGAAGATATCAAGGTGACAAAACCGATTGTTCCAACAGTTCCTGTAACAGCACAAACTAAACAGACTCCTCAAGCTCCAAAAGCTCCGAGTGCTCCTAAAACTAAGTAACAGATGAAAATTGTACTGCTTACTTTTTTCTTTGTGATGACGATGTGGGCAGACGCTCACATCTTTGTTTATCACAGATTTGGGGACAGCAGACATCCAACCACTGACACAACAATAACCCAAATTACTAAAGAGTTTGACTATTTAAAAAATGGTGGCTACAGAGTCATACCACTTAAAAAGCTCGTAAATGCGCTGAAAGATGGCTCAAATATACCGGACAATTGGGTAGTTTTAACGATAGATGACAATTTTAGAAGTTTTTATGACAATGCGCTCCCGATCTTTAAAAAGTATAAATATCCTTTTTCACTCTTTGTTTATGTAGAAGCTACGCAAAAAAGATATCCAGATTATTTGAGTTGGGAGCAACTTAAAGAGATATCAAAGTATGGATCTTTGGAGTTTCATTCATACTCACATCCACACATGACAAGGCTTTCAGACAAACAGCTTAAGGCAGACTTCAAAAAGGGGTTGAAAATCTTCAAAAAGATGCTACACGTAGAGCCAAAATACTTCACATACCCTTATGGAGAGTATGATAGTCGCGTAAAAAAAATAGCAAAATCATTTGGATTTGATGCAATCATAAACCAAAACATGGGTGCAGTCGGTAAAAAAAGTGATCTCTTTGACTTAGATAGAAGTGCACTTGTCGGGAAGTCCAATCTAAAATATCTGCTAAAATTTAAGTATTTACATGCAACTTGGATAGAACCAAAAAGATACCCAGAAGATGGCATCTTAAAAGCTCTACATGTAGAGACAAATACAGATGCAAAAAGTGGCGGTCTGTATATAACCAACAATGGTTGGAGAAAGATAGACATGGAAGGTGGAAAAGCAAATTTACCACTAAATATCAAACTAAAAAATGGAAGAAACAGAGTAATCATCTCAATAAAAAATGCAATATCAACAAAACTACTCATAAAGGACAACAGATGGAATTAGGTAAAATATATGAAACTCAAAAAGAGCATATAGATAAAACACTTGCTTCACTAAAGCGAGATTTTACAACCATAAGAAGTGGAAAAGTTTCGGTTTCAGTGCTAGATAACATAAAAGTGGACTACTATGGAACCCCTACTGCTCTAAATCAAGTAGCAACCGTACTTCTAAATGATGCTACAACCATAAGCATAACTCCTTGGGAAAAGCCAATGTTAAAAGCGATAGAACATGCTATCGGCTCAGCAAACATAGGAGTAAACCCAAACAATGACGGCGAAAGCGTAAAACTCTTTTTTCCTCCTATGACGACTGAACAGAGAAAAGAGGGAGCAAAACAGGCTAAAGTGATGGGCGATAAAGCCAAAGTTGCCATAAGAAATATCAGAAAAGATGCAAATGACAAAGTAAAAAAATTAGAAAAAGATAAATCCATCACTGAAGATGAAGCAAAAAAAGCTTATGACGAAGTCCAAAAGATAACAGACGCTGGAGTCAAGCAAATAGACACTGCAGTAAAAGATAAAGAGACTGAGATATTAAAGATATGAATGTAGAGAAAATTTACAAAGATGCAAATGCTCTACTTGAGGGACATTTTTTACTTAGTAGCGGAAATCACTCACAATTTTATCTTCAAAGTGCAAAAGTTTTGGAAGATCCAAAAGTAGCTGAAACTTTAGCGAAAGAGTTGGCATCTCAAATCAAAAAAAGCAACTTAAAAATAGACACTGTTTGTTCTCCTGCTCTTGGCGGTGTTCTTGCAGGATATGAACTAGCTCGCGCACTTGGTGTAAGATTTATCTTTGCTGAGCGAGTAAATAAGAAAATGACGATAAGAAGAGGATTTGAGATACAAAAAGGTGAAAATATCCTCATGTGTGAGGATATCATCACTACTGGTGGATCTGCTCTTGAGGCTGCCAAAGTAGCAACAGAAATGGGGGCAAACATTGTCGGATATGCTGCTCTTGCTAACAGAGGATTTTGCAAAAGAGTCGGAGGAGATACAGAGGCAAAGCCTACATGTAAACTTCCAAAAGATTTGCCATTTTTTGCATTGGCAGATTTTGAATTTGATATATATGAACCGAAAAATTGCCCACTTTGTAAAGATGGCAGCGAAGCATACAAACCAGGAAGCAGAGGAAACTAATGAGATGGAGAGATGCAAAAAGAGGTAAGTTTAAGCATAAAGCCGAAACAAAAAAAGACTCTATAAAAATCTCTCCATTAACCGACAGAGTGAAGGCATTTTTGACTGACTCTTTTATGATATTTATGCCTATTATCTATGTTGTTTTTTATATGATCATGGGCTCTCGCGAAGAGTTCAGGGCTCATATGCTCATGGGTTGGCTCTATATACTGACTCCTCATCTCATAATAACAACTCTTTTTTTATACCTTAAGGGTCAAACGCCTGGATACAGGGCTTACAACATAAAACTTATGAGTTTCAAAGATGAAAAACCGATGCTTTTTCAAGTTGTATTGAGATATATCGTGTTTACAATCACACTTTTTATATTTCCACTATTATTTGTACATTTTTTCACAAAAAACAGGCTTGGACTACAAGACTACATCTCAAGAACCCTGCCTTTAAAATCTTGAACACATTCTCTAAAATATCATCTTTCTATTTTTTCTATTTTGCTTTTGTAGCCACTTATATAGTTTTTTTACCCAAAATTCTAAGTAACCTTGGATATAGCCCTTTCTACATAGGTATCATCTTTTCACTTGGACCGCTTATGAGATTTTTGATTCCATTTTTCTTTTTAAGAAGGTTTAATTTAAACAAAAAACTCTTTTATGCTTCACTTGCCCTTGTTTTGATTTGTGTCGGACTTTTTTATATCACCATAAAAAACTTTTACCTCTTTATCTTTCCAAATATCCTTTTGGGCATCTCTTTTGGTGTCATACTCCCCTATATAGATACTTACGCTATAGGGCTGTTGAAAAAAGAAAATTACGGTAGAGCTAGACTTTTTGGATCACTTGGTTTCATGCTCAGTGGCATACTGTTGGCTAGAAATTTGAGCGATTACAGTGTAGGACTTGCATATTTTTTAGTTAGTGCTATCTTTATAGTTATCTTTGGTATCGCGATAACAAGGGATAAAAATGAAACAGTAAATCAAGTCAAAAAAAAGTTTGAAAAGTTTAAATTTAACAAAGCCCCATATCTTTGGATAAGTATATTTTTTATGCAGATGAGTATGGGTATATTTTATAATTTTTTTACTATTTATGAGACAAATCACGGTATATCTCTCAAAACAGTCAGTTATCTATGGACTTTTTCTGTTCTTTGCGAAATTGTGTTATTTTACTTTCAGGCCAAACTCTTCAAAAAATTTGAACTTTTAACTCTTATCAAATTTGCCATTTTTGTAACTATCATAAGATGGCTTCTGCTTTATCTATTTCCTGGCTCAATAACAGTATCTTACATATCCCAATCACTCCATGCTTTTAGTTTTGCTCTTCATCATACTGCTGTTATCACATATATATATGGCATATATGACAATAAAAGGCTATCAAATCAATTTTACTATGGCATCTCATTTGGATTGGGCGGCTTTTTAGGCTCGATTGTAGCTGGGTATCTCTTTGGAAAATATATCTTTCTTTACGCAGCACTCATCGCAATAATCTCTTTGATTTTTCTCTTTTTCCAAAAACCTAAGGCGCAAGTACAAAGTTCCTAAAATATATATCTTCAACTTCATATCCAAAAGTATGATAAATCGCCTTTATCAAATTTTGCTTATACTCTTCCTTTCCCTTTTGGGTATCTAATTTATCACTATTTTGCACAGATGTATATCTTAAAATCAAATCTCTGACATCATCTATATTTTTTTCGAGTGACTTTTTGTCCTCTCTATTTTTCATTTTTAAAGAAAAATCCGCCTTTAGGTAGTGGTATTTCCCTCCTCCTAAGGTGATAACAATTCCATCTAATGCAGCCATTGTTTTGTCTGTTCCTTCAGTCGAAGTTTTTGGAGTTCCCGCGACACGATGTGAAAAATTTTGAAACTTATCTTTTCTATCTCCGCCTCCGCCTAAAAACATACCTACCACAAGATAGATTAACGCAACAATAATAATAACAACAATGGAAATCTTTAGTGCTTTTATGCCATTCAAAATCACTCTCCAAAAGTTTTTTTAGTATTATACCAAAATTTAATTAAGAGTCATTTTATCTTATTTAGATATACTTGCATCATAAAAAATTATATTAAAGGTAAAAAATGGCACAAACAGCTCTTAAAGGCAACCCTGTTGCTCTTAGTGGAAATGAAGTAAGCGTTGGGGATATTGCTCCTAAAACTGTAGTAGTTGGAAAAGATTTGAGTGAGATTGAAGTAGGTGGAGCAACTGGTAAAAAACAAGTTATTGTCGTGGTTCCTTCTCTTGATACTCCTGTATGCGCAGCAGAAACAAGAAAATTTAATGAAGAGGCAGCAAAAATTGACAATGCTAGTGTAACTGTAGTCTCTATGGATCTTCCATTTGCAATGGGAAGATTTTGTACTACTGAAGGTATAGAAAATCTAAGCGTTGGAAGTGATTTTAGAAATAAAGACTTCGCAAATGCTTATGGAGTTTTGATTGCAGATGGTCCTTTGGCTGGTGTTACATGTAGAGCTATTTTTGTTGTTGGTGAAGATGGCGTAGTTACTTATAAAGAGATCGTTCCTGAGATCACAGCTGAACCTGACTATGAGTCAGCACTTAACGCTATAAAATAATATATTAATGTTTTGACAGGAAAATAAATTTTCCTGTCAAAAAGAACTCTATCTTGATGCTCTCTTTCTTTTGGTTGCATCTAATATTCTTTTTCTGATTCTTATCGTATTTGGCGTTACTTCTACTAGTTCGTCATTCTCTATCCACTCTAATGCCAACTCTAAACCCATATCTCTTGGCGGAACAAGTTTTATAGCTTCATCTGCTCCGCTACTTCTTACATTTGTTAGATTTTTACCTTTGATTGGATTTACATCCAAATCATTTGGTCTGGCATGTTCGCCTATTATCATACCTTTGTAAACTTTTGTTTGTGGTCCTATAAATAGAGCGCCTCTATCTTGAAGATTAAATAGTGAATACCCTAGGGCAACTCCATCTTCCATTGAGATTAGAGCACCATTTTTACGGTGTTCGACAGCTCCACTAAGGGCTCTAAACTCCAAAAATGAGTGGTTCATAACGCCCTCACCCTTTGTATCAGTTAAAAACTGTCCACGAAAGCCGATAAGTCCACGGGCTGGGATCTCAAACTCTATCCTTGTTTGCCCATCACCTGTTGGGTTCATGGCTATCATCTCAGCTTTTTTTCTTCCAAGTTTTTCTATAACTGTGCCGGTATGCTCATCAGGAACATCAACAACAAGATGCTCATATGGCTCCATTTTTACGCCATTTTCCTCTCTAGTGATAACTTCTGGACGACCTAGAGAAAACTCAAAACCCTCTCTTCTCATATTTTCTGCCAATATGGTGATTTGGAGTTCTCCACGACCTGAAACTTTAAATTTTCCCTCGCCGGCATTTTCATACTTCATAGCGATATTTGTCTTCATCTCAGCTTCGAGTCTCTCATCTAGTTTATTTGAAGTGACATATTTGCCCTCCAAACCTGCAAATGGTGAGTCATTTACTGCAAAGACAACTGAGAGTGTAGGCTCTTCAATATGGAGTGGATCAAGAGGCATAGGGTTATTTGGATCAACAACACTATCCCCAACATCAAGTGCTTCAAAACCTGCAATCGCTACTATATCTCCACTAACTGCTTCATCTATATCTATTCTATCAAGTCCATTGAAACCTATAAGTTTTGATATTCTTCCTTTTAATGTTTCGCCATTTGCTTTTGCAAGCATAACACTTTGATTTTTTTTGATAGTTCCGTTAAATATCCTAGCAATTCCGATCTTCCCTACATAATTGTCATAATCAAGTGTAAAAACCTGTAGTTGCAGTGCATTGTCTAAAGATCCAGTCGGAAGAGGAACTTCTTTTAGTATCGTCTCAAATAGTGGCTGAAGGTTGCTGTTTTCATCACTCATATCATACTTTGCATAACCCTCTTTGGCAGCCGCATAAAGAACTGGAAATTCGAGTTGTTCATCTGATGCATCAAGTGCAACCAATAGGTCAAAAACCTCATCTACTACTCTCTCCGGATCAGCTGCTGGCTTATCGATCTTATTTACAACAACTATAGGTCTAAGTCCCAAAGATAGTGCTTTTTTCAAAACAAACTTTGTTTGAGGCATCACGCCCTCTTGAGCATCCACCAAAAGCAAAACACCA
Source organism: Campylobacteraceae bacterium (assembly GCA_026988975.1). Lineage (GTDB taxonomy): Bacteria > Campylobacterota > Campylobacteria > Campylobacterales > Sulfurospirillaceae > JAADIZ01. The sequence continues at coordinate 1,194 of JALSKH010000230.1, read as the reverse complement.
TCTACCATCTTCAAAACCCGTTCAACTTCTCCACCAAAGTCGGCGTGACCTGGGGTGTCTATGATATTTATCTTAGAATTTTTATAGTGGATAGCTGTATTTTTCGAAAGTATCGTTATACCTCTCTCTTTTTCTAGATCATTACTATCCATAACTCGTTCAGCAACTTTTTGATGCTCCGTAAATGTACCTGATTGTTTTAATAATTCATCAACTAATGTTGTTTTTCCATGGTCAACATGTGCTATAACAGCAATATTTCTAAACTCTTGCAAAATTTCTCCTGATTTTATATAAGGATTGCATTATACCCTAATTTTTCTTTTTCTGGCTAAAACCATTATAATTTTTTTTGGAATGGTTATTGCTTATCATTTGTATCTATATTTTAAGGAAAGAGATATGAATGCACTAGCAACACTTATAAACATGGATCAAAATAGTGCAAATTTACTACATAAAGATGCTAAAAATTTAGAGAAAAGTGAAAATATCAATGATTTTCTGACTATACTTTTTAGTAAGATAAAGGATGATGAAAAATCTATCATAGATCTAAAACCTACTGTACCATTAAAAGATAATACTATTGGCAAAATATCGAAAAAAGATGATGATGATAAAACTTTTTCAGTGGACAAACTTTTATTGGGAGATATTTTAAGCATCATAAATCTACTCAAAAGTGGAACAGATAAAAAAAACTTTCCAAAATTTTCAGATAAATTAGAAAAGATTCTAAACAGTGTATCTGTAAAAAATGATTTTAAAAATATTAAAAATATAGATGATCTTTTAAAACTCTCCAAAAAATATGACTTAGGATTAAAAGATATAGAGTTGAGCAAAGTTGAAATCAAAACCTTAAAGAAAGAGTTTCCAAAGCTTGATATGGAAAAATTTTTTGATACCGAGAACAACGCAATAAAACCAGCAGTAAACCAAAAAGATAAAACTGAACTAAAGATAAAAAACCTTACCATACCTTTTAAAAAAATACCAAACAAAGAGACAGAAAAGAAGAATTTTCAAAAAAATCCTCTTAAAAGTTATCTAAAAACAATAGACACAAAAGAAAAAGTAGAGGCTAAACAAACCAAAGCAGAAACAGATACATTTCATAAAGATGCAATCAAAACTCTACATGTAGAGTCAAATGTTGCAAAAATTCTTCAAGAAGAGACTACTCCTAAA
>JALSKH010000229.1 GCA_026988975.1 Campylobacteraceae bacterium | reverse complement strand
AAGAGACTACTCCTAAAGAAGTTGTAGTTAAAGTAGCAGATAAAGAAGATGATGTTGCAAAAGAGAAGAAAAAGGCAAAGTTAAAAACTACAACTCTTAATGAAGTAAAAAAAGAGAAACTACAAACATCGCAAAATTTTCAAGATACTCTACTTCATAAGATAAAATCTCATAAACAGAGTGACCATCCTAATCAATTGCAAAGTCAAAAAGATATCCAGGATAACAGTGATATACAAAAATCAAAAACTACCAAGAGTGAGCATATCGAACAAAAACATGAGTTTAAAACTTCAACCTTAACTCAAAACAGTAAAACAGTTAAACATACAGAAGTAAAGAGTAGTTTGAATCACTTCTCAACAGATTTAAAAGAGAAGATAGAGAGCTATAAACCACCTATTACTAGGCTTAAAATGGTACTGAACCCCAAAAATCTAGGAGAAGTTGAAGTCACTTTGATACATAGAGGTAATAATCTACATGTAAATATAACTTCAAACACAAATACCATGACTCTGTTTAATCAAAATCAGGCAGAGTTTAAAAATTCACTTGTAAATATGGGCTTTACAAACCTTGAGATGAATTTTTCAGACCAAAGCAAAAATGGACAACAAAATCAAAAAAACAACAAGAAGAATGGTGCCTCTTTTGAAGAGTTACAAACACAAGAAAATGGTGATAGTTCAGTAGAATTAGTCATACCAAGATATATATAAGGAACAAAAAATGACAAATGGAATAACACAAGATTTAAATAGCGTAGCAAATGGTACCAATACAAATAGTAGTACATATTCAAATCCAAAAGCTACTCTAGGAAAAGATGATTTTATGAAACTTCTATTGACAGAACTTCAGTATCAAGACCCGACAGATCCTATGGATTCAGACAAGATACTTACTCAAACATCACAATTAGCGACACTAGAATCGGCTGATAATACAAATAAAGCTTTAGAAGATTTAACAAAACAGTTAAGTTCAAGTTCTGATTTAAATGCCGTTTCAGCAATAGGTAAAATGGGTAGTTTAGGAACAGATAGTATAACTTTAAATGATGATTCTAGTCCAAACTTCGAGTTATATTTTAATCATGACATTCAAAGCGGAACTATTACAATTGCTGATAGTCAAAATAATGTTGTAAAAACTTTTGATTTAAGCTCAGCCAATGCCGGAGTACAATCTTTTCAGTGGGATGGCATAGGAGACTCAGGAGAAAGACTACCTGCTGGAACATATAGTATAACAGCTGATTACAGTGATGGAAATGATAGTTACAAAACTGCATTTGGAGTATATCCTATAGAATCTGTCAGGTTTGATGGTGGCGACTCATTTTTAAAGATGGGTAGCAACTACTATCCACTCTCAAAAGTCAAAGAGATATATCAATAAGGTTAACTCATGAATACCTCATATTATAATGGAATCAGCGGAATAAAAACCCAACAATTTGGCATAGATGTATGGGCGAACAATATAGCAAATATAGATATGGATGGTTTTAAAAACAGCAATCCTGAATTTGCAACAGTTTTTTCTACAACGCTAAGTAATCAATACTTCAATCCAACCTCTAATGATGTAGGTATGGGAAGTAGGGCACAAACTACTTCACTTGATCTAAGGCAAGGTGCTTTAAAAACAACAGATAGTACTTTTGACTTAGCCTTGAGCGACGAGGGATGGTTTGGACTCAAAGGAGCTGGCAATCAAACATACTATACTCGTACAGGCTCTTTTGAACTTGACAAAAATGGCAATCTAGTAGATGGAAACAGAATGTATTTGTTAGGAACGAGTGGTAAAAATATAACTCCATTTGCTGGCTCTAATAATGTTTTAGACAAATTTGGAAAAGCATATACAGCTGATGGAATCAAACAGGCTGATCTATATAGTGTAAAAAATATAGATAATATCTCACTTGATTCAGCAGATACTCAAACCAAGATAACACTTCCAAATTTTCTATACTATCCGGCAACTGCAACGACAAATGTAACAATCAGCGCAAATTTAAATCCACATGTAGAGTTAGACTCATCAGGAGATGAGATACCAAATACAGAACATTTTAGTGCAAATATAATATCTGCCGATGGAGAAAAAAAACTACTTGATATGACTTTCACAAAAGAAACGAATCAGCCAAATCATGAAAATATATGGGATGGAGAGATACAACTCTTATCATTTTATGAAAAATATGATGATAGCAAGACATATGATACAACTCAATACAAAGTTGATAGATCAGCAAATAAAGTTTACAAGATAGAAGATACACAAAATGCCCAAGTGCAATTTACTGTTGATGGTAGCTTACAAAGCGCAACTATACCTACTATATCAAACAATGGTACAGATATAACTATAAACATAGGAGATATAGGTAAATATAATGGATTTACATCTATAGATACCACTGCAGGAATCAAAAATGTAAGTTCTGATGGAAAAGAGGATGGAATACTAACAAAATATAGAGTAGATACTAATGGAACTATCATGGCTGATTTTACCAATGGTGAAAGTACTCCTGTTGCAAAAGTCGCAGTATATCATTTTCAAAATGACCAAGGCTTAGATAAAGCTTCTGCTACACTTTTAACACAATCAGCAAACAGTGGAAAGGCATTTTTTTATAAAGATAAAAATGGAAATGATTTTGATACAACTTCAGTTTATTCAAACAGATTAGAGGCTAGCAATACTCAAATGTCAACGGCTTTGACAGAGTTGATTTTAGTACAAAAAGCATTTGATGCAAGTGCAAAAAGTATAACAACAAGTGATCAAATGATACAAAAAGCAATCAACATGAAAAAATAGGAATGATTTTTGCTTAAAATCATGTAGTAAAAATAGAAATATAAAAATCGTAAAGGATTTAAAATGATGAGATCATTATGGGCCGGCGTTTCTGGTCTGCAAGCACACCAAGTTGCCATGGATGTAGAGGGTAACAATATAGCAAATGTGAATACAGCAGGATTTAAATACTCAAGAGTAAACTTTTCAGATCTTTTAAGCCAAACTTCAAAGATAGCCACAGCACCTCAAGGTGAACTTGGCGGTAAAAACCCTATGCAAGTTGGACTTGGTACTCAAGTAAGTTCCATCACGAAGATATTTAAACAAGGTTCAACCCAGTCAACTGATAAAAATACAGACCTAGCCATACAAGGAGATGGATTTTTTGTCATCAGCCCAGATGGCGGAAAAACATATAAATTTTCAAGAAATGGAGACTTTGTATTTGATGCAAAAGGGAACTTTGTAGATAGCAATGGATATATAGTGCAAGGTTGGAAAAGAGACCCTGATACAAACAAAATTGATTCAACAGCGCCTATAGGAAATATAACCATACCACCTGGTCTAACAACTCCTGCAAATGCAACTTCAAAAGTAACACTAAAAGCAAATTTAAACTCTGGTCCATTAATAAAAAATAAAAATCTAGTATATTCACTCGATAGTTCTGGAAATAATACTAGCGACGAAGTAGCTGCCGGAGCAACAAAAGATTTAGATATGAAAATGCTTTTTAATGATACAGGGGAAGCATTATCTTTGCAAGATGGAGATAATTTTCAGATATCTTGGGATGGCGGAATAAATTATACAACTTACACTTATAGAGAATCTGGAGCAAATTCAGCCTTAAATGAATTTACTACTGATAATGATTTACGATCTTTATTAAATTCACAAGTCTCTACCTTAAGCACAGGTGCTACAGCCATTGTAAACGATCAAGGCAAATTTGAAGTTATTAACTCTAATGGAGGAGGAAGTAATATAACAATAGATGTTAAATCTGGAAGTCAAAATAATCAAAAACTTTTAGATATGATGACTCCTCTATCAGGAACCATTCCCAACGATGGTAGTTCTAAAATTTCTCAATCATTTTACTCTGCCACGCATGCTTCAAGTATAGATATATATGATTCATTAGGAACTAAACATACTCTAAGAATATCTTTTAGAAAAATAACTCAAAGCACAAACGGCTCTACATGGGAAATGATCTTAAATGTTCCAAATCCAGGTGAAATTAATACTACTTCACCAAAGAACTATTTTGTTGGAAATATATCTTTTAATTCTGATGGTTCATTTGCAACATCCAGTATACCAAATGTAAATTTTACTGGAAATAATGGTTCAAAGCCAAATCAACCTATTAATCTAAATTTAGGTACTGCAAATCAATTTGATGGAATGACCAGTTTTGATTCAACTTCAAGTACTTCTGGAATCAGTCAAGATGGCTATCCTGGTGGTGATTTAAATGGTATAAGAGTTGATGAAACAGGAACTTTGATAGGCAGTTTTACAAATGGAAGAAGCTTTGGTTTAGCTCAAGTCTCTATGGCTAGTTTTGCCAACAATGTAGGACTTGAGAGTAATGGTGGTGGAGTATATATACAAACTTCAAACTCTGGTGATCCTATCATCGGTCAAGCATCAACTGGTAAAAGAGGCTCTATCCAAGCTAGTGCTTTAGAGATGAGTAATGTAGACTTAAGTAGGAGTTTGACTCAACTTATCGTTATACAAAGAGGTTTTCAGGCTAACTCTAAAACTATCACTACAAGTGATCAAATGCTTCAAACTTTACTTCAATTAAAACAATAAATAATTTAGATATAATAAGCCTCAATAAATTTTGAGGCTTATCTATGAAAATCACTCTCTTACAACATACATCTTTAGCAGTTTGTGCAAGTGCCATTCGTACTTGTTGGCAAAGTTTTGATAAAAGTGACAATGGTGGCGAAAAAGATAGGGAACTCATAGACAGAGTTGGAAACAAATTTAAACATGCCTCAACACTAGAACATCTCGTATATACATTTTATATCCAAGGCGTCAGCAGAGCCCTCCTTCAAGAGCTTGCACGCCACAGAATTGCCTCTTTATCGGTAAAAAGTACAAGATATACTCTAAAAGAGTTAAAAAGCGAAGAGAGCTTTACATGTAGAGATTTTGAACGAGCTAGCAAATACCTTGTCATGACTGATAACGAAAAGGTAAATGAGATGAGTATAAAAGCACTTGAAAATCTAAGGCTCATTTTAAAAGATGGCATCAGCAACGACAAAGCAAAATATTGTCTGCCTGAAAGTTACAAAACAGAGCTCACTTGGACAATAAATGCTAGAAGTTTACAAAACTTTTTGACTCTTAGAAGTAGTAAATCCGCTCTTTGGGAGATACAGATTTTAGCTCGAAATCTGTATGAAAATCTACCAGATAATCATAAATATCTTTTTACATGTGATTAACTTCTAACTCCGTTTGCATAAGTCAAAGCGATAGCGATAGCATCGGTGATATCAAGAGGTTTTATCTCCTCTTTTATACCTAAAATTCTCTTTACCATGAAGGCAACCTGCTCCTTCTTTGCCTTACCGTTTCCTGTAACAGCTTTTTTCACTTGAAGTGGTGTAAATTCGTGAAAATTACCAAATTCCTGAAGTATCTTCAAACTCAAAGCACCCCTAAACTGCGCTAGTTTGAGTACTGTTTTGGGATTATATGCAAAAAATATATCTTCTATAACAACTTGGTCAATTTTATGATTTTTGAAGATGATATCCAACCCCTCTACCAACTCTACTATCTGATGCTGAAGGATTTTTTCTTTGATTTTTATAAGTCCAGCTTCGACTAATTTTGTTTTGCCATTTTGTTTTTCTATGATGGCATAACCACAATTTTTTGTACCGGGATCTATCCCTAAAACTGTCATTTTACTCCTTTTTTTCACATAGTTCTTCACATCGTGAAAAACTTTTTCACAGTAGATCTTATCTATTTTTTAAGCTACCTCTTAGAGGGCAAATCCTCCCTTCGGTCTGAGCCTCACGAGGTAGCTTAAAAAATAGATAAGATTTGGCATTTTATCATTTCTTATTTTCAATTAACATATAACTAATAAAATTTTAGATAAAATGTAGATTAAGTACCGAACCAAAAGAAACACCAACTAATAGCAAAAAGAGAACGGTGCGAGTACAAGGCAGATTTTAGTAGGACTACCCGTAGGTAATTCAAGAAAATCTAACGCAGTAATCGTGCCGTTATCTTTTCGCCCGTAGGGAAGCTCAAAAAGAGCACATCTGACTTCGTTAAAAACTTTTGATGTACAATAAGTACACCTACAAGTTTTTGCCTTGCATATGCACTCTTTTTGAACTTCTATTAGTTGGTGTTTCTCTTGGCTAGGTACTTAAAATATATAAGGAGTGTTTTTGTTAGCAGATAGTGTATTAGAGCTTTTAAAAAATGAGATATCTGAACAAGAGTACAATAGATATATAAAACAGTTAGAGTTTGATGAAAAAAGTTCACACTCAGATCAAAAAGTCTTCACAGCTCCAAATATACTCATACAAAACTGGATTAAAACAAAATATTGTGAAAAAATCTCTCATCTTTTTGAAGTAAAAACCGGAATCAAACCTGATATCCAAATAACACTAAAAGACAGAGTAAAAACAGACTTTCAAAAAACTAAAAAGATAGATATATATGAATCAAACAAACCCACTATCAACACTATACTGAACCCATCATATACTTTTGATAGCTTTGTGGTTGGTAGTTCAAATCAATTTGCATACTCTATAGCAAAATCAGTTGCTAAAAAACCAGGCGTTGTATATAATCCCGTGTTTATCTATGGTCCTACAGGACTTGGAAAAACTCACTTGATTCATGCTATCGGTAACTACTCACAAAATCACGGCAAAATTGTAATTTATGCTACGATTGAACAGTTTATGAATGATTTTACCTATAATCTTAAAAATCAAACTATGGATAGATTTAGAGATAAGTATAGAAATTGTGATATTTTACTTATAGATGACACTCAATTTTTATCAAACAAAATCCAAACTCAAGAGGAGTTTTTTCACACTTTCAATGAACTTCACTCTGCAGGCAAACAGATAGTTCTAACCTCAGACAAGCCTCCAAAGATGATAAATGGACTTGAACAGAGACTAAAAAGTAGATTTGAGTGGGGGACGATAGCAGATATCGGCATACCTGAACTTGAGACAAAAATCGCGATCATAAAAAAGAAGTGTGAGTTAGATGGTATAAATCTAAACAATGAAATAGCAAACTATATAGCCACAAGTATGGGCGACAATATAAGAGAGATAGAGGGTGCTATCATCAACCTAAATGCTTATGCAACCTTAATGAGACAAGAGATAACTTTAGAATTTACCAAAAATGTGATGAAAGCCCAAATAAAAGAGAAGAAAAATAAGATAACACTAGAAGATATCATCAAAACAATCTCAAGAGAGTTAAATATAAAACCAAGTGAGATAAAGAGTAAAAAACGAAATAAAAATATAGTAGAAGCCAGAAGAATAGGTATATACCTAGCTAGAAATCTGACACAAAACTCTATGTCCTCGTTAGCATCATTTTTTGGTATGAAAGATTACACAGCAGTTTCACACAATATGAAAAAGATAAATGAATTGATAGAAACAGATGAAATATTTAAACTAAAGATAGAAGAACTTAAAAATAAAATTTTAGTAAAGGAGTAGTTTGATTAAAATATGTGAACAAATGTGAAAAAGATATGATTTTTTTTCACCTATCTTTTCCCTAAATTTTTAGGTTTAAGAGCAGTTTTCATATATTCAACCTAAGCTACTACTACTTCTATTTTTATTTATAATTAAAAGGAGATTTGATGAAAGTTTCGATAAATAAAGGTGTATTGGAAACGATACTTATAAATACACAACCATATCTAGAGAAAAAAGATTTAAGTCAGATAACATCTCATCTTTTAATAAATACAAATGATGATGAACTAATCATAAAAGCAACAGACTTTGAGATTGGTTTAAGTTATAATACTAAAAATGTCAAGATAAATGACCACGGAACTGCAACAGCAAATGGAAAAAAGCTTTTAGATATCATTAAAATTTTAAAAGATGATGAAGTTATACTTGAAACTATAAATGACAATCTATACATAAAACAAAATAGTTCAAAATTTAAACTTCCTATGTTTAATCCAAATGAATTTCCAGCATTTCCTCAAATAGAAGATAAACCAAAATTTGATGTTAATAGCTCTCTTTTTGTAAGATCTATCAAAAAAATTGCACCTGCAATTGACAATAACAATCCAAAATTTGAACTCAACGGTGCCTTGATAGATATAAAAGATAATATCATAAATCTAGTATCAACAGACACTAGAAGACTTGCAATCGTAAAGTTAGAGAATAACACAGGAGACCATTTCTCACTTATCATCCCTAAAAAAGCTATAAGTGAAATTCAAAAACTATTTTTTGATGAGATAGAGATCTTTTATGATGAAAATACTCTGATAGCTAAATCCTCTAACTTTGTATTTTTTACAAAACTTATAAATGGAAAATTTCCTGATTATCAAAGGATTATCCCAAAAGAGAAAAGTTATAGACTTCTACTAAACAGAGCGAAAATAGTAGATGCAATAAAACAGATATCTATAATCTCAAATGAGATGAAACTGACATTTAAAAGTGATAAGATAATATTTGAGAGTTTAAATGAAGAAAATATAGAAGCTAAGACAGAGATTGATTATAACACAGGATTAGATCAAGAGATTTTTTTAGCAACAAACAGCAGATATCTGCTTGATTTTCTTTCAAATATAGAAAATCCAGAGTTTGTACTGGGTTTTAATGATAGTTCTCTTCCATTTACACTAGAAGATGAAAATTTTATAACAATAGTTATGCCGATAATGATATAAGGAGAGTTTTGGATGAGTGAATATGGCGCAGCGAATATAAAAGTATTAAAAGGTTTAGAAGCAGTTAGAAAACGACCAGGAATGTACATAGGAGATACAAATATCAATGGTCTCCATCATCTTATATATGAAGTAGTAGATAACTCTATAGATGAAGCAATGGCTGGTTACTGTGATCAAATAAGTGTAGAGATTACAACTGAAGGTTCTGCTATCATCACTGATAATGGTAGAGGAATTCCTGTTGCACTCCATCCAACTGAAAAAATATCAGCTGCTACAGTTGTTTTGACTGTACTGCATGCTGGTGGAAAATTTGATAAAGATACATATAAAGTTAGTGGCGGACTTCATGGTGTTGGAGTTTCAGTTGTAAATGCTCTATCTTCAAAACTAATTGCAACTATAAAGAGAGATGGAAAAGAGCATAGACAAGAGTTTAGTTGTGGAATTCCAACAAGTGAACTTGAAGTGGTAAAAAACAGTAGAAAAAAAGGTACAACTATAGAATTTTGGCCTGATGAAAGCATATTTGAAACAACAGATTTTGTATATGATACTTTAGCAAAAAGATTTCGTGAAATCGCATATCTAAATCCAAAAGTAACTATCAATTTTAAAGATAACAGAGATGGAAGAAGTGATGTTTTCCATTTTGAGGGTGGTTTGAAACAGTTTGTAGAGGATCTAAATAAGAGAGATAAAGTTTCATCTGCTTATCACTTCAATGACAGTGTAAATGGTGTAGAAGTTGACATAGCACTAATGTATAATTCAGCTTATAATGAAACACTTCTATCTTTTGTAAATAATATAAAAACACCTGAGGGTGGAACGCATGAGAGTGGGTTTCGTGCGGGTCTTACAAGAGCGATAGTAAACTATATAAATGCAAATGCAGCAGCAAGAGAAAAAGATATAAAAGTAACAGGAGATGATGTTCGAGAGGGTTTGGTTTCAGTTGTCAGTGTTAAAGTACCAGAACCACAATTTGAAGGTCAAACTAAAGGAAAACTTGGAAATACTTATGTAAAACCGATAGTTCAAAGACTTACATTTGAAAAGCTTGTAAAGTATTTTGAAGAAAATCCAATAGAAGCAAAAGCTATCATGAATAAAGCTCTAGGGGCTGCAAGAGGTAGAGAAGCTGCTAAAAAAGCTAGAGATTTAACCAGAAGAAAAGACTCTATGAGTGTAGGAACACTTCCTGGAAAACTTGCAGATTGTCAAAGCAAAGATGCCTCTATAAGTGAACTCTACTTAGTGGAGGGAGATAGTGCGGGCGGAAGTGCCAAGCAGGGAAGAGATAGAGTTTTTCAAGCGATACTTCCACTAAAAGGTAAAATTTTAAATGTAGAAAAGAGTAGAATCGATAAAATCTTAAAATCTGAAGAGATTAAAAATATGATAACAGCTCTTGGATGTGGAATCGGTGAAGAGTTAAATGAAGATAAACTAAGATATCATAAACTCATAATCATGACAGATGCCGATGTAGATGGAAGCCATATCCAGACACTTCTTTTGACATTTTTATTTAGATTTTTGAGACCTGTTGTCGAAAAAGGTTATGTATATCTTGCTCAACCACCACTTTATAGATATAAAAAGGGTAAAAAAGAGATATATCTAAAAGATGATAGTGAACTCAATACTCTTTTGATAGAAAATGGTATAGATAGTATGGATTTTGAGGGAATCGGTAAAAATGATTTGATAGATTTTTTCAGAATTGTGGCAGCTTATAGAAGTATATTGAAAGAGTTAGAAAAGAGATACTCTGTCATAAAAGTGATAAGATTTTTGATAGAAAATCCAGATATCATCTCACTTGATAATCAAATGATGTTCAAAGAGATAGAAAAATATATCAAAGAGATAGGTTATAATATCCTAAATAAAAATATAGATGATGAAAATATTCACCTCTATATCCAAACAAATGATGGGCTTGAAGAGTTGTTATTAAATGATAATTTTTTTACAAATCCACTATATGAAGAGGCTTTGTATATCAGAGGCAAAATTCTAGAGAGAGATTTGGATTTTGGTGGACGAGATGCAGTTGAACTCCTAAATGAGATGGAAAAACATGCAAAAAAAGGTGCTTATATACAGAGATACAAAGGTCTAGGTGAGATGAATCCAGAGCAACTTTGGGAAACAACAATGAACCCTGAAAACAGAAGACTTTTAAAAGTAAATATAGATGATTTTGAGATAGCGAGTGAGACATTTTCACTCTTTATGGGTGATGAAGTTGAACCTAGAAGAAACTATATACAAGCACATGCAAAAGATGTAAAACATTTAGATGTATGATTAATTCTTATGTTATATTCTGAATCAAAAGAGAGAGGAAACAGATTTTTAATAGCCTTAAAGATTGCATTTCCTCTTTTGGTTTTAATCATATATATCATATTTAATTTTAAAAACAGTAAAAACCCGATTCCAGAGATATTGATCATAATTTTAATACCTATCTATATATACTATATCGTTTATCTTATATATAATGGTTTTAAATCAACTCTGATTGATAAAACTACAAAAGCTTTTAATTCAAAAGTTATAATCGATTTGATTAAAAAAGAGATTCAAAATAGAAAAAACTCTTTAATTGTTTTGATAAACATTGAAAATATTTATGATATAAATGAGAGATATGGCATAGATAATGCTGATATTTTACTAAATAGATTTGTGCAAAGTATAGATACTTTTTTGCAAAACTATAACTTTAAAAATATACCTATAGGAAGATATTCTGGAGGTAGTTTTTTACTGATAATTAACCATAAAAAAAAGGAGTTAAAGCATCTTTTAACGATGTTTTCCAAAGAGCTTAAAAATGTAGGGATTAATGATATAGAGGTAAAAGTTGATTTTTCTATCATAGAATCAAATTACGACAATAAGATAGAAAATATAATAAAAACTCTCTTTGATTTGATAGATGATAAAAAAAATGGTGAAATAGAGTTTGAAAATATTAAACCAAATGAGTTTGAAAATATAATTTTTAATGCTATAAAAGATGAAAAGTTTTTTTTGAAATATCAGCCAAGTATTGATTTAAATAGCTCAAATATAGAGATATATGAAGTTTTAGTAAAAATTTATTCAAAAGATTACGGCCTGATTTCAAAAAATCAAGCCCAAAAAGCGATAAATTTTGGGGGCTTTGAAAAAATCTTTGATAGAAAAATCTTTGAGCATTTTTTAAAAGAGTCACAAAATTTTGAGAGCCCTGATAAATATTTTAGTATAAGTGTTTCACCAGTTTCGCTAAGAGACAATGATTTTAGACTCTTCTTGAGAGAGCTTTTTTTCCAAAAAAATATTAAAACACAAAATATAATTTTAGATATAAATGAAAAAAATACTTATAAAGATATGAAAAGATTTAAGGAAATTTTACTTCAATACAAAAATGCAGGTTTCAACATAGCATTAGACAATTTTGGAGGAGATAACTCTTCTTTGGAGTATATAAAAAATCTGCCTATAGATTTTGTGAAATTTGACATACAATATACAAAATATTTTAAAAACGAAAAATATAGAAAGATATTGGAAAATCTACTTAAATTATGTAAAGATTTAAATGTAAAAACTATGATAAAATTTATAGATAAAGAGGAATTATACAAAGAGATAAAAGAGTTAAAACCAAACTATTTGCAAGGTTTTTATATATCCAAACCAAAAACTATATTGCCATCCTAGACCAAACTAGTGCTGTTATGCACTAGTTTGGTCTAGGATGGCAATAAACCAACTAATGGAGAAAATATGAAATATGGTGAAAAAGAGATAAAAGAGTTTAGTGTAGATGAAGATTTGGAGATTTGGCCAAATAAACATACAAAAAATTATACTATAAAATTGACACTACCAGAGTTTATGTGTTTGTGCCCAAGAAGTGGATATCCTGATTTTGCAACTATTTATATAGAATATACTCCAGATAAATATGTTGTAGAGTTAAAGGCAATAAAACTCTATATAAATAGTTTTATGAACCGAAATATCTCGCATGAAGATAGTGCAAATGAGATATATGATACTCTTTTTGAAAAGTTAAAACCGAAGTGGCTAAAGGTTTTTGCTGATTTTAATCCAAGAGGAAATGTTCACACAACCATAGAGATAGATTCGGATAAGATAGAATGTTAAGCTCAAAACTGATAGAGCATCTTTTCGCAGCAGCTTCCATCCAAAGGTGGAATGATTATCCAAGAATGGTTGAATTGGTCGAACTAGATAAACAGGCACATAAGTTTATAATTGCCTATTTTATGGCAAATATAGAAAAAGATGTAGATATGGTTCATCTCATAGAAGCAGGCATCTTTGAATTTTTAAGGCGAGTTGTTGTAACAGATATAAGACCAGATGTCTTTAGAAAAGCTCTTAAACAAAAAGAGAAAGAGATAAACGAGTGGGTTTTGTCAAAACTTGGCGATTCTTTAAAAGATATACAAAATGGTAAATTTTTAGCTAGATTTGAAGAGTATCTAAAGGATCCAAATATGTATAAAAAAGAGAGGTTTATACTCAAGGCCGCCTCATATCTAGCTACAAAATGGGAGTTTTCCATAGTCTATCAAACAAGCCAGTTTCTAAGTGGAATCGACAGAGTGAAGGATGCAGTTGAAGAGGAGATTGAGGACTATTATGAGCTTGTGAGTGTTAGAAAAATAGCGCTAAATAAAAAAATTTCTAAAATCATAGAACTTAGTGGAAGACTTAGATTTCAAAAAAGGTGGGCTCAAACACCTAGGGTTCCTGAAACTTCGGTACTTGGACATATGTTGATAGTTGCAATTTTGGGGTATTTTTACTCCCTACATGTAGAGGCTTGTGACGCAAGAGTAGAAAATAACTTCTACTGTGCACTTTTTCACGACCTCCCTGAAGCTCTTACAAGAGATATAATTTCACCCGTAAAATACTCAGTGAGTGGGTTGGATGACATCATAAGCGAGTATGAACTCAAAGTGATGGATGATGAGATTTTTCCTTACATTCCGCAGAGTTTTTTGGATGATTTTAAGTATATACTAGGTCTGTACGATGGAAAGAAAAATGAGTTTTTAAATAAGATAAAAGTTGATGATAAGATAAAAGTAGTAGATGATGTAAACAGATATAATGAAAACAGATATAAGGCTATAGATGGTGAGGCTCTTAAAAACTGCGATAGAATTTCTGCTTTCATCGAAGCTACACTCTCAATATCCCATGGAGTTAAATCTAAAGAGTTGGTTCAAGGGAAAGCCCATATACTTGAGTCTCTAAAAGAAAATTCTAAAAATGATGATGTGAATTTTTATGATTTGGCAAAAAAGATAGAAAAATTTGTGGAGGATTGATAACTATATAAGCAAACCCTCCTTCAGATTACTGCGGCACACACTTTAAAAGAGTGCTCTGCTGTGTTCCCACCCTGAAGCATTGTTCTAGTAAAATATTGCACAGGTCTAAAGGAGAGCGAGTGAAATTATATCAAATTTTACTTAAATAAAAGTTTGAAAGAGTATAATTCGCGAAAAACAGTAGAGGTTTAGTGTGATACATAGCGAGATTTTTTATCTTTTTTCAATTATTTCAGTAGGATATATCTTAGGAAATATAAAGATACGCGGCTTTTCACTTGATATCACGGCTATGCTTTTAGTAGCTTTGGTTGCTGGGCATTTTGGTATGGTTGTTTCGGATAATTTTAAATTTTTTGGTTTAGCAATTTTTATCTATGCAGTCGGACTCCAATCTGGACCGGGATTTTTTGAAACCATTAAAAATGACGGTATAAAACTAAATCTTATAGCTCTGTCACTTCTTTTAAGTATCTTTACATGTATATATCTAATAGGAACATATTTTGGATTAAGTAACAGTCTGATTGATGGCATCTTCACGGGTTCTCTTACAAGCGTTCCTTCACTTGCTGCTGCTATAGAGGTTAAAAATGACCCCATTATATCTGTTATCTTTGGTGTAGTTTATCCATTTGGCATATTTGCTACTATTCTTTTTATCAGGATTTTGCCTATTATATTTGGAGTAAATCTTGAAAAAGAGGTTCAGATTTATGAAGAGGAGAAAAAACAAAAATACCCTCTTATAATTACAAAAAATTTCAAAATCACAAATGAAAATTTTAAAAAGCACCCTATAAAAAAATCACAAATCGAAGATATAACAGGGACTCTTATAGAGAGGATCGAATCAGTTGACCAGTGTGTCTTAGACGAAGAGGCATGTAAATATCTTCACTACAATGATATAGTGCGAGTTTCAGGTACAAAAGAGCAGTTAGAAACACTTAGTGTGATGTTAGGAGATGAGATCGGCGATGCATATAAGTTTCATGATGATATGAAAGTTTATAGATTGTTGCTTACCTCCAAAGATATTGTAGGTAAAAAAATTGCAAGTTTAAAAGAGCTAAAGTCACTTAGAGCCGTAGTTATAAAAGTCAGAAGAGCAGGTATAGATATACAGCCACATCCATCTTTGGCCTTGATGTTAGGGGATAAACTTTATGTTGTAGCACCTCAAAAGTATGGTCAAAGGGTGACAGATTTTATAGGAAATGATCTATTAAAATACCCAGCGGCTGATTTTTTGCCGATTTCTGTTGGAATTGTTTTTGGCATACTTTTAGGGAGTATTCCATTTTATTTTCCAGGAATCGGAAGTATAAAACTGAGTTTTGTTGGTGGTATATTGATAACAGCTTTGATTTTAGGAAGATTTGGCAGAGTCGGTCCTATCGTATGGCAACTCTCTCCTCATTCAAATAGTCTCATGAAGACATTGGGACAGCTTATATTTATGGCATCAATCGGTACAAATGCAGGCAAATATCTCTTAGAAGGATTATCAAAAAATGGATTTTTACCCATATACATAGCCCTTTTTTCGCTTATATTTTCACTGTTTTTAGTAGCTTTTGTATGTAGAGTCTTTTTAAAGATGAATTTTTTGCATATATTAGGAGTGCTCTCAGGAGGCATGACATCAACACCAACTTTGACTATGGCAAACAATATATCTAAATCTGACTATCCCTCTATATCATACGCAGCAGTCTATCCGATGGCGCTAGTAAGTGCGATTGTTTTGGCACAGTTAGTTGTAAAGCTATTTTAAGTACCTAACTGTTTGCAACTCTCCATTTTTCTATCTTTAAATCATTTTGAAGTATATGGTCAATTAGCCACTTTTTAGTAGCTATCTGCATCTTCTTTTTTAAAGACTCTATCGTGTGGTTCTCTTTAACCAAAAGAGTAAACTCTTTTATAATTTCATGATGTAGTTCATGGTGCTGCTTCAAGAGAGGATATCCTATCTTTTTCATATAATCCTCTTCATCTTTAAAATGTTCCCTCATATAGATAAAAAAACTGTTTAAAAGCTTTTTTATATCCTCTTTTGTTGTGTTTTTATCCAAATCTTCCACAATAGCAGAGAGTCTAAATAACTCTTTATGTTGTTTATCTATCTTCTCTACATGTAGTCTATATTTTTCATCCCATTTTGATATCATGGCTTAAAATCCTAATTATTTTGGTAAAATTATACAAAAAAAGTTCTTAATAACATGATAATGAATAAACTCTCTTATAAAGATACGCTTGATGATTATGTACTAAATCTAGAACTAGCAAAACTTTTAGCCATATCATCAAACGCCTATCGATTTTGGAAGGATGTAAAGGCTGCAAAGTATGACGAATCAAAAGTGGTATTTTTAAAAAAAGATTCGATACCTTTTAAATATCAAAGATATATACAAATGTGTACAGATCTATCTGGTTGCGTGCAAGTTCAGGCATTTTGTAGATATACATCCCTTTCCCCCTCCCATTTTACAAAAAGCAATAACTCAAAGATATATACTCTTTTTGAATTAATGCAAATTTCAAATGTAAAGTTTTTAAATTTAAAAAAATTTTATGATGATTTGGGTTTGGATTTTAGTTATCATATCTACATCGAAAAATGTAAATTTTTTGGACCATCTCCCCTAGAAAAGAAGATAAAGTTAGGAGGAGGAATGTGTTTAGGGTACTATTAGGTGCTTAGTGTAACGCGCTATATATGCTGCTTATCAATATAGCCAATATAAAAACTACGCCAACAATCAAACGCATATAGAAATATTTGTATTTTTTATTCATACAAAATTATAGCAAAAAACCGAGAAGTTTTCCTTCTCGGTTTTTATTTTTATGAGAGTATCTCTTCTATGGTGATATAATCCCCTACTCTTCCAGTCATCTTCTCAACATCTGAATCAGATGCCATTATAAATTCCTTATAAATAGTAATTTTTTGCAACAAAGAAATTATATTGTATTACTACTTAAAATAATATTAATTACTTGCTAAAAATTACTATTTATGATATTATTTCAATAAATAAATAAAAAAGGTATAATTTTGTCACATATAGAACTATTAAAAAATCATGAACTTAAAGCAACTCCACAGAGATTGTGTATATTGGACACTCTTCAAGATTGTGGTCATGCTACACTTGAAGATATACAAAAGATAATTCGAGATAAACACCCTACTCTATCACTATCAACTATATATAGAAATCTTAGCGATATGGTTCAAAAAGATATAGTAAGTGAAGTAAAACTTGCAAACAGAAAAGATCATTTCGAGATTTCCAAAGCCAAACATGTCCACTTAGTATGCCAAAAGTGTGGTAAAATTGAAGATTTTCTGATAGAAACTTCAGATTTAGCTAAAGAGATAGAGAGAGCTACAGGTGATAAAGTGTTAGATGATACGCTCTCATTTGATGTCATATGTAAAGATTGTCTAAGCGCAAAATAGATATACTCTCTTTCTTATTTCCCAATATGTAGAGAGGTGTCCGAGTGGCTTAAGGAGCACGCTTGGAAAGCGTGTGTGGGGCAACTCACCGAGGGTTCGAATCCCTTCCTCTCTGCCACTTCAAAAATAGTTTCTAAACTCTTTAAAACAATGGTCATTAAATATGCAACCTTTTTTTAGTTGGTTAAGTACTTAAAATAATTGTTTGATTTTTTATTATAGTTATAATATAATAGCGCTTATTAGGCGATGCGTAAGGAATGGTTTTTAAGCATGAATACAAAAAAAGAAATTTTAGATTTTTTAAAACAAAATCAAAAGCTTTTATTGGAGACTTATCATATAACTAGGATCGGTCTGTTTGGCTCGTTTGCACGAGAAGAACAAAAAGATAGTAGTGATGTTGATCTTCTTATTGATATAGAAGAGGGAACAAAAAATATACATGATTTAAAACTTTCTCTCAAAAAATACCTAACAAATGCATTTGGAAGAAATGTTGATTTAGCAAGAGAAAAATATCTAAAACCATACGCAAAAAAACATATTTTAAAAGATACACTATATGTCTAATGTGCTTTTGCATTTAGAAACTCTTATTGAAACTATAGACAAAATAGAAGAATATTCGAATGAATTTGATGATGCGGAAGAGTTTT
>JALSKH010000228.1 GCA_026988975.1 Campylobacteraceae bacterium | reverse complement strand
CAGTTGCTAGTGGGGTCAGAGTTGCTAGTGGGGTCAGAGTTGCTAGTGGGGTCAGGTATTTACTTTTAACTTTTTTATTCAAAAAGTTAAAAGTAAATACCTGACCCCTATATTTCAGACCTGACCCCTATATTTCAGAGTCATCATATGGATCTAGGTGAACATTTATAACCCAGTCTGTTTTTGGATCTATTTTTTTTATCTCATCTTCAACTCTGTCTCCGGCATAATGCGCTTGCAAAAGAGAGATGCCGGTATCAAAAACCAAGTGGACATCTACAAAGTTTGTGTTTGCTGAATTTCTTGTTTTTAAAAAGTGATAATCCTTAACCTCTTTTTCATTTTGAATTATCTCTTTTATCTTCTCTACGGTCTCATTTGAGAGAGCCTTGTCTAGCAGTATTAGAACACCATCTTTTATAATTTCATAGGCTGAGTAAATTATATATAAAGAGATGGCAACCCCCATGATAGAGTCGATTAGATAAAAATCTGTGAAGTATATGACAGCAAGAGATATGAGTATGACGCCATTACTGTAAACATCAGTCTTATAGTGAAGTGCATCGGCTTTTATGACCATATTGTCAGTTTTTTTAGCTACAAAGTTTAAAAATGCAACTAAGGCAATAGTCAAAACTAGAGATACAACCATAACAATGATGGATGAGTCAAGATGAGTCACTATCTCTTTGTGATAGGCTTTTTTGATCGCTTCATAAAATATAAATATACCCGATATCGTGATAACAGTACCCTCGATGACAGCAGCCAATGCTTCGACTTTTCCTCTGCCATAGTTAAACTCTTCATCGGCAGGTTTTTCTGATGTGTTGATCGCAAAGTAGTTAAAAGCAGAGACTATCAAATCCAAAACAGAATCAATAGCACTTGCGAGTACGGCAACAGAGCCACTTAGTATGCCAACAGTCAGTTTTATGATTATTAAAATGATCGCAGTTGAGCTGGAGACCACAGTTGCTTTTTTTTGTAGAGTCATAATTTTCCTTAATAATAATTCATCGTTGCACAGTGTAGGCTTCCATGCTCTCTTATAAATATAGAGGCATCAACGCCTATGACATCCCTATCAGGAAAGAAATTTGATAAAATGTCTAGTGCAATTTTATCAAATTTATCCTTATAGGTTGGAACTATCAATGCGCCATTTATAAATATAAAGTTTATATAAGTTGCAGGCAATCTTTTGCCTAGGAAATATTTGGGACTTGGTAGTGGTAGTGGCACAAGATGAAATTTTGTCTTTTTTAACTCCTTTTCCATTTTGGATAAGCTTTCAAAATGTTTGTCTGACTTATCATAACATTTAACATAAGCAATGCTTTCCTCGTCTATAAATCTAGCCAAGGTATCGATATGAGAATCAGTATCATCTCCAATGAGAGATCCATTTTGCAGTACTATTATCTGTTCTACCCCCAGTGATTTTTTTAATATATCTAAGATTTGATTTTTTGAGAATTTTGGATTTCTATTTTGATTAAATATACAATTTTGAGTGCTCAACAAAACTCCCTTGCCGTTTGTGTCTATACTTCCACCCTCTAGTACAAAGTTTATATCTTTCATGGGAGCCTTATAAAAGCCTATCTTTTTTAGTTTTGCATTGAAAAGATTATCTTTGGTGTGTGGAAATTTTTCACCCCAAGCATTGAATCTGAAATTTAAAATTTTTAGTTTATCGTCTTGAAATATAGAGATACCACCAAAATCTCTTATCCAGGTATCATCCGTTTCGATTTGTAACAATTTTATATTTTTTGATTTTGGAAGGATATTTGAAAGCTTTGAGATTTCATCACAGGCAACTATGCATTTTTGATACTTTATGATAGTTTTAATGAGTGCAAGATAACTCTTTTGTATATCATAGATACTATGCTTCCAGTCACTGTTTGGAGTAGGAAAAACCAGCATAATATAATCTTGTTCTTCCCACTCAGCAGGTAGCCTTGTTGGCAAATTAAATCCTTTTTTGGTAGAATGAGCAATTATATCAAAAATGGGATTATAATGTTTAATAGATGGCATAAAAAAAGTATAAATCAAATAAATATATATGCTATTTTTTTCACAGGAGTTTTTGCTTTTTTGGCTGCTTTTATCGTTATCTTCAATGAATATTTGGATTTTAACAAAGAGATAACAAAATTTGAAAAAAGTTATAAAATCTCTCAAAAAAATAGAATCATAACGCAGACAAAAAGATTGAAAAGAGTAGTTGAGTATAGCTATAAAAAATATAAAAACAGAGATTTAGTTGATAAAAATATCTTGGAAATAAGTAGAAATATTCTTGTTGATAATGCAGATACAAACTATTTTATATTTGATGGAAAAAAAGGTGTTATTTACTGTTCATGGGAAAATAAATTTTGCAATTATATTAAAAAAGAGATTTCTAAAAAACAGTATGTAGATTATAGGTTTTTTAATATCAACCATTTGCAAAAAGAGTATCTGGGTTATTTAAGAGTTTTTAAAAAGATGAATATCATCTATGGTAGCATGATTATAGTTGACGGTATTGATGCAAAACTCAAGAGGAAGAGAGTGGAATATGAAAATAAAATCTCGAGTTTCATCCTAAAAATTGTTTTTTTGACAGTAATTTTATATATAATAAGCATTTTAAAATATAGATTTTTTACAGAAAAAATATCCAAAGAGTTGAATTATATAACAGAATCTTTAAATGACAAATCATTGGTTTATAAGCATATAGATTTAGATAGGATTGAGTTTAAAGAGTTTAGCCAGATAGCTCTACATGTAAACAAAATGATGGATAAAATTAAAACAAAAAATGCAGAATTGATCTCTTTAAATCTTGATCTTGAGAAGTTAGTAAAAGAGAAGACTAAAGAGTTAGAAAAATCTATAGCATATACAAAAGAGTTGTTGCAGTATCAAGATAAATTTATCAAAAATGCGATTCATGAGATAAATACTCCTTTGTCTATAATGCTTATGAATATAGAGTTGTATAATTTAAAATATGAGAAAAATAGATATCTCACAAAGATTGAAGCAGGTGTTAAAATCTTAGAAAATATTTATGGTGACTTGGGCTATATAGTTAAAAAAGATAGGGTGATATATAAAAAAGAGATGATAGACTTTTCACAGTTTTTAAAAGAGAAGGTTGAGTACTTTGAAGATGTTGCAAAAGGAAATGATCTTGAGATAAAATCAGAGATAAAAGATGGAATTTTTGTATATTTTAGCTCCACTCAACTTCAAAGATTGTGTGACAACAATATATCTAATGCTATAAAATATTCTCATCCAAATAGCGTGATAATAACCAGACTTTTCATAGAAGATAACAGTGTTGTGTTTGAAATTGTAAACAGTGGTTATGAGATACAAGATTGCGATAAGTTATTTGATAGATTTTATAGAGAAGATATGGCAAGAGGTGGTTTTGGACTTGGTTTAAATATTGTTAAAGAGATTTGTGATATAAACTATATAACTATCAGTGTTGATTCAAAAGACGGTTTGACTACTTTTAGATATCTTTTTAATGGAGAATTGTATTGAAAATTTTGCTTTTAGAAGATGAAACTATGCTAAGAAACTCTATAAAAGAGTATCTTGAGGCTATTGGGCATGAGATTGTGAGTTTCATCAGTGGTAGAGATGCTTTTGAGGAGATTCAAGACAATAACTATGATCTTTTACTATTAGATATAAATGTGCCTCACATAAATGGAATGGAGTTATTTAAGAGATTGAGTGAAATCAAAAACGCTCCTATTACTATATTTATAAGTGCAAATTTAGATATAGAAGATATAACTATGGCATATGAACTAGGGGCTAGCGACTATCTTAAAAAACCATTTCATCTTAAAGAGTTGGCTCTGAAGATAGACCACATAAAGAAAGAACAAAGCACAAAAGAGTTTGTGCAGGTGATACTGTCTAAGCATTATAGATTTTCAAAGGAGACAGAAACTCTTTTTTATAACAATAGCGTACAACATTTAACTAAAAAACAGTTACAAATCGTGACTCTTTTATCTTATAATTTAGGAATTATTGTTGATTTTGATAAATTTAGAAGCTATGTATGGAATCATGAACCTGTTGATAACGCTACGATAAGAGCAGAGATAAGTAGATTTAGAAAAACCTTGAAAGAAGATTTTATAAAAAACATAAAAGGAATAGGATATAAAATAGATAAATATTTTCCATAGTGTTACTTTTTTTCACATGTAAGAAAAAGTTATGCATGATAAATGTTAAAAATATACAAATGCTATGAAAATGCTACTATTGTTTTATAGTATAAATACAAATTAAGTACTTAAAAGGAGAGATGTATGAGTGAAGTTTTTGAGCCAAATAGAGAATTTAGTAGGCAAGCCCGCATAAAAAATATGTGCGAATACAAAGAGTTGACGCACCAAGTAAATGATGATTATGAGGGGTATTGGGATAAGTTGGCGAAAGAGAAGATCGATTGGTTTGAGCCATATGATAAAGTTTTAGATGAGAGTGATGCACCATTTTATAAGTGGTTTATAAATGGTAAATTAAATGTTACTCATCAATGCATAGGACGACATTTAAAAAACAGAAAAAATAAAGCCGCTATCATATGGGAAGGAGAAGATGGAAGCAGGAGAATTATCACTTATCTTCTTTTATATTATAGAGTCAACAGATTTGCAAATTTACTAAAAAATAGATTTGGTATAAAAAAGGGAGATAGGGTAGTTCTGTATATGCCAATGATTCCAGAGGCTGCTTTTGCCATGCTTGCTTGCGCTAAGATAGGAGCTATTCACTCTGTTGTATTTGGTGGATTTTCTGCCGAAGCGTTAAGAGATAGGATTATTGATGCTGATGCAAAGTTGGTTATAACTGCAGATGGAGCATACAGAAGAGGTACGCCTTATTTGCTTAAACCTATAGTAGATACAGCACTTGAAAGTGGTTGCGAGTGTTGTGAAAATGTACTTGTGGTAAAACGAAACTTTGAAGATATAGATATGATTGAGGGAAGAGACCATATCTATAATGATCTTATTAAAAACGAGTCACAACATTGTGATCCTGAGCCAATGGATAGTGAAGATCCTCTGTTTTTGCTATATACTTCAGGAAGCACTGGAAAACCAAAAGGAGTTCAACATAGTAGTGCAGGATATATATTGTGGGCACAATATACTATGGAGAATGTTTTTGATGTAAAAGAGAATGATACTTTTTGGTGTACGGCTGATGTTGGTTGGATCACTGGTCACACATACATAGTGTATGGACCACTTGCAATGGGCGCAACAACAATTATGTATGAAGGCGTACCACTATATCCTGATGCTGGTAGATGGTGGAATATGATAGAAGAGCTAAGAGTAAATCAGTTTTATACGGCCCCAACTGCTATAAGATTGCTTCATAAAGTAGGAGCAGATCAGCCAGGGAAATATGATTTGAGTTCTCTTAAAGTCCTAGGAACTGTTGGTGAGCCAATAAATCCAGATGCTTGGATGTGGTATTATAATGAAATAGGAGGTGGAAAATGTTCCATTGTAGATACATGGTGGCAAACAGAAACGGGAGGACACATGATATCTCCTTTGCCAGGAGCAACACCTATCAAGCCTGGAAGCGCTACATTTCCACTGCCTGGGATAAAAGCTGAGATTATTGATGAAGAGGGAAATCCAACTCCGGTAGGAGAAAAAGGATTGTTGTGTATCACTAAGCCTTGGCCTTCAATGATAAGAACTATCTGGGGGGATCCACAAAGATTTGTAAAATCATATTTTGGTGATTGTAAAAAAGATGGAAAACCAGTATATTTCTCTGGTGATGGAGCCATGTATGATGAAGATGGATATATAACTATCACAGGTAGGACGGATGATGTTATAAATGTTTCAGGTCACAGATTGGGTACGGCGGAGATAGAAAATGTAGTTGCACATAACGATAATGTTGCAGAAGTAGCTATTGTCGGCAAGCCGGATGACATCAAAGGAGAGTCTCTTTTTGCATATGTCGTAACTAAAACAGATATTGAAGCTGATTTACTCAAAAAAGAGATAAATCAACTTATAGTTAAAGATATAGGACCAATTGCCAAGATTGATGCTCTTTTGTTGGTACCAGGTCTTCCTAAAACTAGAAGTGGAAAAATTATGAGAAGATTGTTGAGAACTATCGCTAAAAGTGAGGATATAACTCAAGATATATCAACGCTTGAAGATCCAAGCATTATTATCAAAATAGAAAAATTATTTAAAGGGGAGTAGTATGAAAAATCATAAAGTTGTAGATATAAAGATAACATATGAACCAGAACATATGGAAAATATGGAAGAGTTTGAAAAAAAGATAAATGATTTTTTGGAAAACATAAAAGGGACAAAAGGTGCGAAAGTGAGTGCCAAAAAACATAATGTTGCTATAGATGTTATGGTTGATGAGTATGGTTTGGAGATAGACTAAATTTAAATGCAAGAAATTTTAATCATAAATACAGGCGGAACTTTCAACAAAAGATATGATCCGCTAAAAGGTGAACTTCTAGTGCCGGAGGATTCTTTGGCGCTAGAGGAGGTTTTGCAGTACTTCTATAACTTGAAGTATAAAATAGTAAATATCATACACAAAGATAGCCTAGATATGGATGATAACGATAGGCAAAAGATAGTTTCGCTGATACAAAAATCACCTCAAGATAAGATTTTAATAGTTCACGGAACTGATACAATGGATAAAACAGCACAGTTTTTAGAAAATCATATTGAGGGAAAATGTGTAGTAATGACCGGGGCAATGGTTCCATTTAGCATAGATGTTGTGGAAGCGACAGCAAATATCTCCACGGCTATAGGTTTTCTGTTGGATTGTCAAAAAAATGGGACATATATCGCCATGCATGGGATTGT
>JALSKH010000227.1 GCA_026988975.1 Campylobacteraceae bacterium | reverse complement strand
TCTCGAAGCGATTTCACTTATACAAAAACATGGCGGAAATGCCGGCATAAGATTTACAATCACAAACGAGACAAAAGAGAGTTTTTATAGTATATTTGAGTTAGCAGAAAAGATTGGCGTGGACAAGATCTACATCTCTCATTTGGTCTATTCGGGCAGAGGATTAGATAACCTGAAAATCGATATATCCAAAGAAGAGAGAAGAGAGTTTGTAGAGTTCACTATCAAAAAAGCATTTGAATACATAGAGCAAGGGCAAGAGATAGATGTTGTCACAGGAAATATGGAGATGGATGCAGTAGTGTTTGCCAATATCTTTGCTCAAAAATATCCCCAATACAAACAAGAGATGGTAAAAAGACTCAAAAGATGGGGTGGAAACAGTGCAGGAGTAAAACTAGGCAATATCGACTGGCTTGGAAGAGTAAAACCTGATCCGTTTTTTCCACACTATATAGGAGATATGAGCAAAACTCCATTTAGCAAGATTTGGCTAAACAGAGAAAATGAAATGCTAAACAAACTAAGACAACGCCCAAGAGAGATAGGCGGATATTGTAAAGATTGTGGAGTTTTTGATATATGCAATGGAGGCTCAAGAAGCAGAGCAAACGCCATATATGATGATTTATGGGCGCAAGACCCATCTTGCTACTTAAATGACGAAGAAAAAAGAGGATTGTAAATGGTATATTTAACTGGAGCAGGACCAGGAGAGATTGAACTTCTAACCATAAAAGCACTAAGAGTTATAAAAGAGGCTGATGTTATCATTTACGATAGACTTGCAAATCCTCAAATCCTAAAAGAGGCAAAAAATGGATGTGAATTTGTATATGTAGGCAAAGAAGATGGTCACCACATAATGCCTCAAGATGATATAAATGAAACCATATACCAAAACTCTCTAAAATACAACACTGTAGTGAGACTTAAAGGTGGTGATCCTTTTGTATTTGGAAGAGGCGGTGAAGAGGGTGCATATCTCAAAGAAAGAGGCGTTGGATTTCAGATAATCCCTGGAATCACTTCTGCTATAAGCGTCCCGGCATACGCTGGAATTCCTGTAACTCACAGAGGAGTTGCTGTCTCATTTAGAGTCATAACAGGACACGAATCACCAAACAAAAAAAGCTCTCAGATTGATTGGGAAAGTTTTAAAAGTGATGATACTCTGGTATTTCTCATGGGGCTTCACAATCTTGAAAAAATCTCAAAAAAACTCATGGAGATAGGCAAACCAAAAGATTTTCCATGTGCCGTCATCTCAAGAGGAACAACCAAAGAGCAAAAAACAGTAGTAGGCACACTCCAAAATATAGTCACTCTCTCAAAAAATATACCAACTCCAGCACTTATAGTTGTAGGAAAAGTGGTAGAACTAAGGGAGCAACTTAATTGGTTTGAAAATGATTAAAGATTGGGCTTCGTTTAAAACTATTTCTTAGAGGCAAAAGCAGCAAATGCGATTGCGTTAGCAAACTTTCCTCGAAATCCTCCCTGCGGTCTGAGCCTCACGAAATAGTTTTGAACGAAGCCCAATAAAAAACAATACTAAAGTCCTTTTAACAAGCAAATTGCTATAATTTCAGCTTAATTTATAATATTTAGGCGCTACTTTGGATAAATTTTCTAATCATATCAAAAATATTCTTCATGGATTTTTTCTTACTATGGGTTTGACAATCGCTGAACCTTCTACTATTTTGCCTTTGATGGTGAACTATTTTGGTGGAAGTTCTGTTGTGGTTGGACTTTTTGCGACGCTTCTTAGAGGCGGTGCTATAGTCGTTCAACTCTTTGCTGCATTTAAATCGCAGAGCTATACAAGGATGTTGCCATATCTTAGAAGAGTGTTTGTATTTCGTTTTTTATCTTGGTTTTTTATAGGTGTAGCTATCAACTTTTTTGGAAACAAATATCCGAATTTTACCCTTTTTTGTATCGGCTTAGGACTTTTTAGCTTCTCATTTAGTGCAGGATTTGGTGCGATCTACTTCAAAGATATAGTAGCAAAGATATTTTCTCACAAATTTCGTGGTAAAACCATGGCTTATAGACAGTTTTTTAGTGCTGTTGGAGGTCTCATAAGTGGTGCTATCGCAGCAGTTGTTTTGGAAAAATTCAGAGCCCCATATAGTTTTGGATATCTTTTTATGCTAAGCTCATTTATCATGGCATTTGGATATATCGCCTTTGCTACTATTGATGAGCCTATAAAAGAGGATATCCCGACAAGAGAGAACTCTTTTAAAAAATTTCTAAAAAACTCTCTAGCAACTCTAAAAAATGATAAAGATTTACAAATCCAACTAAGTACATTTTTATTTGCTTATGGTTATCTGATCTCACTCCCATTTATAATTCTTCAAGCAAAGCAGACTATAAATCTAAGTGGTGTAGCGATAGGTACACTCATCACTTCCCAAATGGTAGGCGCCATGCTTAGTAACTTTTTATGGGGAAACTTAAGCGGTCGCGGTTACAATAGACTAACTGCAATCATATCGATTGTCATGCATATTGTCGCTATAGTTCTTGCGGTTTTTAGCTCCAATCTATATCTATATATGACTATATTTTTCTTAGTAGGTGCTGCAACTGACGGAAATAGAATAGCTTCAGGTAATTTGATACTAATCCTAGCCCCACCAAAATTTAGACCGACTTATGTAGCTCTTCAAGTAAATATAGTCTCATTTGGTATATTTTTCTCAGTCCTTGGAGGAGTTATTTTGCACTTTAGTAACTACTCGACACTCTATGCTGTCACAATTGCTACTTTGGTATTGTCTCTAATTTTATCATTTAAGCTGAAGGATTAAAATTTTCATCAATATACTTTTTTGCCTTTTCATCTAACATTTTCATCCTCTCTTTTCCTTTTGGTAGAGTTTTTCTTAGCTTTTTCATCTCTTTTAAAAAAGCTGATATAGATGAGGGGATTAACTTTGAAAGATAGATTCTAAGATGCTTCGCAAGTGCGGGAGATGCGCCTGAAGTAGATATTGCTATAGTCAAATCATCTTTTTTGACATATGAAGGAAAAATAAAATCACAATAATCAACAGAATCCACAGCATTACAAAATGAGTTATATTTTTTAGACTCTTGGTAGATTCTTTTTTGAAGAGGTATATCATCTACTGCTATTATGATGATCTTAAAGCCTTTGATATCGCCCTCGTTATACTCTCTTTTTATAAAGTTCAAACCATTTTTTTCTATAGCATTACTCATGTCATCGCAAAATTCTTTGGCTACTATAGATATATCTTTTGTAAAGTCCAAAAGATGCAAAAGTTTTTCATGGGCAATTTTCCCACCACCTATTATCAAAATCTTTTCACCGTCTAATTTTATAAATGCCGGGAAATAAGCCATAAATCATCCTTAAAAAAATCTCAAAAACAGTCCACCCATCAAAGATATGGATATCGTGAGCAAGACTGTAAACAGATTGTATTGAAAATTGCTGAGTTTGTCATTTTTGTTAAAAAAATCTACTATCTTTATCGCAGGATATATAGCGAAAAATAGCAATACAACAGAAAAAACCAAAGTAAAAACCAAATCTCTCACAAAAACAGACCTCCACAAAGTTGTAACAATATACTACTATAATATCTTTTAATGTATGGTTAGTGACGATATAAATATGAAATATTGATTTATATCAATGTTATCAAAGAAATATAATAATATAATAATATATAATAATAAAGCATAAGTAATTATTATACATAATATAAGGAATATCTATGATAGAACCGCTATATATCAGACCTGTTATCGCTATAAATGACTTTTTACCGATATTTGTTTCTGCAGCATTTATACTGATATTCGGACTGTTTTATGCTGGTATCGTAACTATGATTAAAATGAAAAAGATGAAAAAAGTCTACTATATCTTGGCATACTTTTTCTGGGGATTGCAAATTTACTGCACCTATTTTCTTACGATGACAATCCATAGCCAACCTTTTACCGTAAAGGCGATGATAGTTGCGATGATTGCATACCTAAGTGTACCACATATTTATTTTTATTTAATCACAAAATCTGAACAAAGATATGAAAACTAAAAGGAGGACTAATGGCTGAGAAGAAAGTATCCGTATGGTCGGATAATAGATTTTGGCAAAGATCTGCTACTTGGGTAACAGGTTTTGCTTCACTTTTGTTGATTTGGTTGACATTTGACACAATGGGTCAAATAACTATGGGAAACCAGAAAGATATAAACAACCACATCACAAAGAGGGTTCCATCTGCTACTGTTATCAACTATAAAGTTGAGTATAAGATGAATCAAAGAAGAGGTCACGAGGTGCCAGTAATCGGTGGAGATGATGGAAAAGGAGATTCTCTATTTAAAGTAAAAGAGAATTTTTTTGGCAGAGACAACTACTCTCAAAAAGAGGCTGATGCGCTTTTGCATCTTGGAAAGTTGGCTTCACAAGCTAAAAACTGTATGGATTGTCATACACTTCTTGGAAATGGAGCATACTATGCACCAGACCTTACAAAAGCTTGGTTAGATCCAGCTTGGCAAAAGGGCGGTACTATGCAGGCAATGACGGGCAAAAGTACAAAAGAAGAGGCGATGGCAGAGTTTTTACAAAATCCGGGCAAATATCCAACTCATGCAAGAATGATGCCAAATCTTGGCATTACGCAAAAAGAAGCTGTTGGTCTTGTAGCATTTTTAAAACATATGGCTACAATCGACACAAACGGCTTTCCTAGAGGATTTGGAAAGATAAAAGAAGGAGTTGTATATGCAAGGTCAAAGTAATTTTAAATATGAGGGACAAAAACTGGCAAGCTGGTATTTTACAGTTGCTATGATACTTTTTGGTGCGCAACTTCTTTTAGGTTTAGTTGCTGCTATTCAATTTATCTATCCATCATTTTTATATGGTATTTTGGATTTTTCAATTGCAAGAATGATACACATAAACGCGCTTGTTGTATGGATGGTATATGCTATGATTGGGGCAGTTTATTATCTGCTCCCTGATGAAACAGGCATAGAAGTAGTGGGAATTGGTATAGCAAAATTACTATTTTGGATATTAACTTTAGCTGTCACAGTAGTAGTTCTGGTTTTCATCTTTATACAAGTTGGGGCAGCAGATATAAAAACTATCTGGTTTATTACTGAAGGTAGAGAGTACCTAGAAGCTCCAAGATGGGCGGATATCGGTATAGTTGTTGTTGTTCTTGGTTTCTTGGCAAACACTTTTTTAACAGCCATCAAAGGTAGAAGAACAGGCATCATGACGGTTATACTCTCGGATATGATAGCTCTTGCGGGTCTATACCTAGCAGGAATGTTCTTTACTGACAATATCTCAATGGATCAATACTGGTGGTGGTGGGTTATCCACTTATGGGTTGAAGCTACTTGGGAAGTTATGGTTGGAGCTCTCGCTGCTTATGCACTTATAAGAGTTGTTGGCGCCAATAGAAAAGTAGTTGAGATGTGGCTATGGATAGAAGTTGCTATGCTTTTTGGCTCAGGAATTTTAGGACTAGGGCATCACTATTTCTGGATAGGAACACCAGAGTATTGGTGGGAAATTGGAGCACTATTTAGCGCACTTGAACCACTTCCGCTTGTAGGTATGTTTGTACATGTACTATATGATTGGGGTAAAGAAAATGGCTTTAAAGAAAAAGCAGGCGAAGATACAAGTTCAAACAATACTCCAGCTCTGCTATGGTTGGTATCAAACGGTTTTGGTAACTTCTTAGGCGCTGGTGTTTGGGGCTTTTTCCATACTCTTCCACAAGTAAATATATATACTCATGGTACTCAGTTTACAGCGGCGCATGGTCACCTCGCATTTTTTGGTGCATATGCTACTATACTCATAGCAATGTTTTATATGGCAGTACAAGGAAAATATGGCATCAAAAAACTGCGCGCTACTTTTGCATCAAAGATGGCAATCTTTCTCATCACCTTTGGCGTTGTTGGCATGGGAGTTGCATTGACCATCGCAGGATATGAACAAGTTCTAATAGCAAGAGCACAACTTGGTGCTACATGGGATGCCTTTTTCATAGCGCAAAATCAAACTTGGATGGCGCAGGCTATGGATTGGAGACTTATCATGGGTGTTGTCACAACAGTTGGATTTTTCTATTTAGTTAAAGATTTGCTAAGTATTAGTAAAAATCCTAAAAATGTATATTAAAGGAGAAAAATATGTTTGAAGCTTTCACAGATGTAAATCATAGTTTTTTTGGCTTATTAAACCAAGGACCTTTGACACTTACCATCTTCTTGCACACTGTAATAGTACTTCCTATGTTTTGGATCTATTTTCAGGAGAAAAAGAGATTGCAAAATAAAAGATAATATTTTGCATTGGTGCTAGTTTCAAACTAGCACCAAATCTTATATCCCAAAAAACTTATGTATAAAATCTACCTGTTTTTTATCTTTTAAAATAAATGATTTTTCCGTACGATTAGCATCATCTAGTATAAACAACTGTCCATTTTCTACTTTTAAATGTTTTTTACCCCACTCTTTTTCTAACTCATCCAATCTTTTAAAAACAACATCATTTGAGGGCTTCTCTTTTGCCCCTGTTTTTGTATTTATTATCGTCAAACCGGCTAATCTTTTTTCTAGTTTAAAAGGCATATATGGAGCAACCATATTCATAACTTTTTTGTTTTTTGTTTCTGGCATAGCACTCCTGAAGGCCACAAAACTCAAAAATGCAAACACAAAAATCAATCCAATGAAAGTGACTCTACTCATCATATCTCCAAAATATTTTATTATGATTATAACATAAATTTTATTTATGCAACTTTGATATATATCAATGAGTTTTTAGGATATTTTTCATATAATAAAAATATACCAAGGAGCATACATATGAAAAATTTTTTTGAATTGGAGATTGGATATATAATCATAGCAATCTTTTTTTTGGTAATCACTTACATAGTTACAACTAGAAGCTTTATGCCTAAAGTTGCCTTTAAAAGGGGTATGAGCATAGTCTCTGTCATCCTTATTGCTTTTATACTCTTTCACTACTATATAAC
>JALSKH010000226.1 GCA_026988975.1 Campylobacteraceae bacterium | reverse complement strand
CAGAAGTTCCGGCTTCAAAGATAAAAGAGTTGGCTGATCTTTTTGTTTCTCACAGAACTCTAATAGCAGGTAACTGGTCCATGCAAAGAGCTCATCATGGTGAGCAAGTTCAGTGGGGTATCATAACGCTAGCTTCTATGATAGGTCAAGTGGGGCTTCCTGGCGGAGGATTTGGATTTTCACTTCACTATGGTGGTGGAGGACAAGCAAGTGCAGGCAAAGATGGTCCTGGAGGATTTTCACAAGGCAGAAACAGAGTCAAAGCGATAATTCCAGCTTCAAGGATAAATGAAACCCTGCTAAATCCGGGCAAAGTTATAAACTTTATGGGTGAAAAGTTAAAATTGCCTTATATTAAGTTGATGTATGTAGCTGGAGCAAATAATGTTGGACACCAACAGGATATTAACGAATTAATTAAAGGATTAAAAAAACTAGATACTCTAATAGTACAAGACCCATGGTGGACACCAACAGCCAAGATGGCAGATATTGTATTGCCAGCCACAACCATACTAGAGAGAGACGATATCAGTCTGCTTAGTGGAAGTTACTCAGGAGATAGAATTTTTGCAATGAGAAAAGTAGTAGATACTCAATATGAAGCAAAAGATGATTACGAGATATACTCTCTTTTAGCAAAAGAGTTTGGTCAAAAGCAGTTTAAAAAGTTCACAGAGGGCAAGACTGCCATGGAGCATATCAAAGCATTTTATGGTCAATCAGACGCTGCTAAAACAACAAGTTTTGAAAAGTTTTGGGAAGATGGATCTATCACTTATGAGATACCAAAAGAGGCGTATAAGTATGTCAGACAGGGAGATTTCAGGAAAAATCCTATAAAAAATCCACTCAAAACCGAGAGTGGAAAGATACAAATCTTCTGCAAAAAATTTGCTGATTTTGGATATAAAGATTTTAAAGGACATGTTACATGGTTTGAGCCAGCAGAGTGGCTAGGAGATAAAGAGTTAACTAAAAAATATCCACTACATCTACTCTCACCTCATGCTACCTATAGAAAACACTCTCAACTTGACAATACATGGATAGCCGAGTTATACAAAATTAAAGGTAGAGAGCCTATAAGAATAAATCCAAAAGATGCCAAGAAGTATGGCGTAGTAAACGGAGACTTGGTTGAAGTGTACAATGGCAGAGGTAAGATTTTAGCAGGAGCTGTTGTAACAAAAGATATAAGAGAGGGCGTTGTTGCTATAGAAGAGGGTGCATGGTATAGCCCTGAAGATCCTATGAAAGAGGGAAGTCGAGGAAACAGCGGACAGCCAAATGTCTTGACATCTTCAAGACCAACATCACAAGCATCACAATCTTGTACTGCAAATACAGTGCTAGTTGCCATCAAAAAGGCTGAGGGTGAATTTGTGCCAAACCAGGCGCATTTGATGCCAAAAGTAACAAAAATTTAGACGAAAAAGGGAGCTAAAATGAGACTTCTGATAAATTTCTTGATAGTTTGCATATTTGCAATAGGCTTGCATGCTAAATCATATATTTATATAGAAGGAGGGATTAAGCTCCCTCTAAAACAACAGAAGATTACATTGTATGGTGGAGTACCGGTGAAAGTTATCTCCCAAAATGGAAATTTTGTGAAGATTAAAATGAATGGTTATGTAGATAAAAAAGATAGTTTGTCTCTATACGCTACAAAAAATCATAAGTTGTTGCTAGCAACTGTAAAAGAGCCAAATCTCATAAAAGTATCTGGAGACAAAGGTATTTTAGAAGCTAAGGTGCCTAAGAAAAATATCACAGACGACATGGATGAGGCATGGGAGGCAAACTCTGATCTTTTTTATGACAAATGCACAAAGTGTCACCATGCAAAGATCGTAGAGAGTCACTCTATGCAGACATGGGATGTTCTTTTCAGTAGTATGCAACCAAAAGCGAGAACCACCAAAAAGCAGAGTGCGCTTATCTTAAGATTTTTAAGAGCTTTTGCAAAAGATGGGATATTAAGGGAGAGTGACTGAAAAAAATAGTAGAATTTTATCATAGGAATTAGTATGGATAAGTTTTCGTTGCAGAAGTTAAAAACACTCACTATTTTATACGCCGAGGATGAGGATGGAATCAGAAAAAAGATTTCTGACTCTCTTCGGTACTATGTAAAAGATGTCATAGAGGCTCAAGATGGGCAGATAGCCCTGAGACTATACAAAGAGTTAAAACCAGATATCGTTTTCACAGATATAAAAATGCCCAAAAAAGATGGTATTGAACTTGTAAAAGAGATACGAAAAGAAGACAAACAAACCCCTATAGTGATGATCACTGCTCATACAGACGAAGAGTATCTTTTGAGTGTTGTTGATTTGCACCTAGAGCAGTACATCATCAAACCTATCAACTTGAAAGATTTAAAAAATTCACTTCAAAAATGTCTGGATGTTATCTCGAACAATCACTCCGTATCAAAGGAATTACCTTGTGGATATGGTTATAATTTTGATACAAAAATCCTTACATGTAGAGATAAAATTATAAAGCTAAACAAAAAAGAGATAGCTTTTTTTGAACTTTTGATTCAAAACAGACATAGAGTTGTGACATATGCAGAGTTTCAAAACTATATATGGCAAGATGATTTTATGAGTGATGATGCTCTAAAATCTTTGGTTAGAAACATAAGAAAAAAGTTTCCAAAAGAGTATATAAAAAATCTCTCAGGCGTTGGGTATAGGCTAAATGATAAAATATCTTAAGATAAGATATAAATTTTTACTTATGGCACTTTTGGGCGTAACTGCGATTATATTGATGTCGTTGCTAGCTCAAAATATACTTGAAGATGGTTTAGATAGAGTCAAAGATGTCTTTAAAGACTCCAAGAAAGTGCAAAACATACAGCAGGATTTCATCATACCACTTTTTAAATTGCGAGAAGCAACACTCTCTTTGGTCGTAGCGCCAGATGGCGAATACAAAAGAGATATAGCAAGTAGTTTGACACCGATGGTGGAGGCGCTTGATTACTCTTTTGGCACAACAAAAGGAAATTTGAAAGTTATTTGGGAGAACTACAAAAAGCTTATCTTTGTCAGAAATGGTTACAAAAACTATAAAAGATTTGTCTATGTGAGTGATGGATATATAAAATCTGACTATAAAAAGGGTGCTTTTATGCACACTAAAAGTGTCGAGCGAAAACAGTTCTATATCCTGATTTCAAGGCTAAAGAAACTTCAAACCCAGCAGTTGGAAAATTCATACAAGACATTTCAAAAAGCAAAAGAGAGTTTTACAAAAAAAGAGAAGATGATCGAAACGGGTGTCATAATCGTGGTAATTTTGACGCTTTTGTTTGGGTTCTTGATAGCAAGAAGTATAGTCTTTTCGATGGAGAGCGTTCAAGTTGGACTTAGAAAGTTTTTTGATTTGCTTGGCAGGAAGATAGATAAGGATGAAAAGATAAAGATAGAGCTCAAAAGCACAGATGAGTTTGGGCAAATGGCTAAAACTATAAATAAAAATGTAGAAATTCTA
Source organism: Campylobacteraceae bacterium (assembly GCA_026988975.1). Classification (GTDB taxonomy): domain Bacteria; phylum Campylobacterota; class Campylobacteria; order Campylobacterales; family Sulfurospirillaceae; genus JAADIZ01. The sequence goes on along the minus strand of JALSKH010000226.1, from coordinate 3,979 downwards.
AGAGAAAAACTTAAAAAAGATATACGACTCATTGAAGATGCCACTAGTGTTGTCAGTGATCTCAAAAGAGGTAATTTAGATAGAAGATTGGTGGAGTCTGCTAGTTCTAGCGAGCTAAACAGACTTAAAGAGGTTATGAATGAGATGCTAGGGGATTTGGAGGAGAGGATATTTTCAGAGATAGAGGAAAAAACGAAGCAAGAGAAGCTTTTGATTCAGCAAAGCAAACTAGCATCCATGGGAAATATGATAGGAAACATCGCCCACCAGTGGAGGCAGCCGCTCAGTGAGATAAATGCTGTTTTGATGAATATGCAAGTCAAAAAAGAGCATGATGATTTGAGTGATGAAGAGTTTGAGCGAAGTGTGGAGGAGTGCGATATCATACTGTCTCATATGTCAGACACCATCAGTGACTTTCAAAACTTTTTTAAGCCATCAAAAGAAAAAACTAAATTTAGTCTTCAAGAAGAGTGTAAGAAAGCTAGTTACATCATAGAGTCATCGCTAAAGTACAACAGTATAGAATTTCAAATCGACATAGAAGATGATTGCGAAGTCCTAGGCTATCCAAGGGAGTTTTCGCAAGCAATTTTAAATATACTCTCAAATGCAAAAGATGTCTTAAAACAGAGAAATATAGAAAAACCATATATAAAACTAACACTAAAAGAGGGCAAAAGATACGCTATCGTAAAGATAGAAGATAATGCAGGAGGCGTAAAATCTAAAATTATCGATAGAATTTTTGAGCCATACTTCACCACAAAGCAAAGATCAAAAGGGACAGGAATTGGCCTATACATGAGTAAAATTATCATTGAAGACAATATGCACGGCTTCATAGATGTAAAAAATAGCAAATATGGAGCTATTTTCACCATCAAACTTATAAAATAGTTAAAATATATAACTAATTACTATATTATATGGTTTTTTTATGTGATAACTATATAATCTAACCAAAATGCCTAAAAGGGAAATTTTGGATACATTACTAAATCAAGAGTGGGTTAAGATATTAGTAGTCATACTTGCTGGTTTCTTAATTGGATTGGACATTAAAACTCATAGACTTAAAAAAGACTCTGCAAGCGAGATAGGAAGTGTTAGAACTTATGCTTTTATAGCACTTTTGAGTTATGTTTTTGCCAAGATAAATATATATCTTTATATCGTCGGATATGTCGCAATTATAGCGCATTTTCTTCTATTTTACACATACAAGCTGAAGAGTAAAAAAAGTGGAATTTTACTCTTTTTACTTACATCATTGGTTTATACTTTTGGGATTATTATCCTAAAATTTGATACCTGGTTTTTAGTTGTTGTTTTCATCTCTGTCATATTTATTTCAAATTTAAATAAGCGATTAAAGAAATTTTATAAGACTTTTGATGAAAGAGAGATAGAGACTCTCGCAAAAGTGGTGCTTTTAAGTGGCGTTATTTTACCTCTGCTGCCACGAACAAACATACATGAGTATATACCTGTTTCATTTTTCAAGGTTTGGTTGGCAGTTGTTGTAGTTTCTATGTTTTCATATGTTGGATATATACTTAAAAGGTATATCTTTAAGGAGAAAGGCTACTGGCTAACAGGAATCTTAGGAGGTATATACTCTAGTACAGCTACCACCATAGTGTTAGCCAAAAAAGCAAGAACCAGCAAATCTATAGATCTGTTCGTCTCGTCTATTGTTATAGCAACAGCCGTTATGTATTTGCGTCTGTTAGGAATTGCATTTGCTTTCAATCTGAATATCGCTGAGAGGCTTTCTATCCCATTTATAGTTTTAGCCCTTCTTACGACTTTGGTTTCTATGTACTTTTATCATAGAGCCAGAAGGGATTTGAATTCAAACTTAAATGAAGAGGAGGATCAAAATCCACTGGAGCTGGGAACTGCATTTTTGTTTGCATTTATGTTTATATTTTTAGCTTCACTTACACACATCGTCTTGAGTAAGTATGGAGATATGGGATTAAATATACTCTCATTCGTAGTTGGTATGACAGATATAGATCCATTTGTCCTCTCAATTCTCTCATCAAAATTCAATGTAACAGCAGACTCAGCTACAACGGCCATACTCATAGCAACAGGAAGTAACAACATCCTAAAAGCACTCTACTCATATCTCTTCTCTAAAAATAAGATAGGCATCATAAGTGCGGCAGTTTTGGTTGTGCTAGGAGTCTTGACCATAGTCACTGGTTTTTTGGTTTAATTGTGATATAATTAACAAAAAGTAAATGAGGGGCTTTTTGTGAAAAATATCAATATCATAATTTTATCTCTTTTTCTTTGGGTTGGCGCTGCTTTAGCTAATGTGCCAAGTATAGTACCGCTAGATTGGCTAAAGAGCCATCTAGGAGATAAAAACCTAGTCATAGTTGATGTGAGAGATAGAGATATCTATCTTAAAGGGCATATCAAAGGTGCTGTAAATATACCAGCAAACGCTCAACTTTTTCGTGGTAAAAAGTTGATGATGCCTAAACTTAGCCATCTTCAAAAGATATTTTCAGATGCGGGTATAGACCAAAATAGTGAAGTTGTGTCCTATGATGGTGGATTATTCTATTTTTCAGCTAGGTTGCATTGGCTTCTTGAGGTGTTGGGTCATAAAAATGTCGGTATCTTAGCAGTGAGTTATGGTAACTGGAAAAAGGGAGAGATAGCTGTTGATTTAACTGAGCCAAAAGTCAAAAAAGCAAATTTTATACCTCAGGTAGATAGTGCAAAAATTGCGACAAAACTTGATGTATTGGTCTCTTTGGGTAAAGTTACTCTTATAGATGGTAGAAGAGCTTCAGATTATGAGGGAAAGACATCTTCTGTTCATAGATTTGGGCATATTCCAACTGCTATAAATTTTCCATCGACTCTAACTTATACAAAATCCGTACTTGGTAGCAAGATGAAAGATTGGTCTAAACTTAAGGATGTTTTTAAAAATATTAAGAAAAATAAAAAAGTTATTTTGTATTGTGATGATAGTGCAGAAGCCGCGATGGATGGTCTCATCCTTGATAAACTAGGGTATCATACCGTCGTATATGAAGGCTCGTGGTTAGAGTGGGGAGATGATGATGCTCTGCCTATAGTAAATCCTGCAAAAAAGAAAAAGTAGCTTTTGTTTTGGAAAAGTTTAGAAACTCTATCCGCTTTAAACTTCTTTCGATGATGTTAGTGGTCTCTTTTGTGACCGCATTTTTAGGATATGTTGCTTTTGTCTCTTGGTATGTGTGGGATAAATACGACAAAAAGGTGGAACTCTCAAGAACAGTTGCGGGTGTTTTGTCTCAAAATTTTGCTAAGATTATATTTTTGGATGATGTGAGAGAAGTGGATGACACGATAGCAGTGCTTCAATCATACTCAGATATAGAAAGAGTTGTTTTATATAAAAAAAATGGTAAAGCAGTTTTTAAATATGATAAAAATGGCAAAAAATTTACTGTCAAAAAGATGCCACATAAAAGGTATGTAAAAACTGAAGGTAGCCAACTAGAGATATTTGAAACTCTACACTATAAGGGGATGGAGCTTGGTTATCTGTTGATGGATATAGATATAGAATCTGTTACTACTATTTTATTGAATGATTTGCCACTGCTTTTAGCATCTATCATCTTCTTTTTGTTTATCTCTCTAATGCTAGCATCCTACTACTCAAAAGATTTTACTAGACCTATATCTAAGCTCGTTAGATTTTTAGAAAGGGTTGATTTTTCCAGAGAAAAAGAGCAACATATAAAAATGAATGGGGAACAAAATGAGTTCAATACTCTTTATAATAGAGTCAATGGAATGCTCCATAAAATCAAAGATGCAAATGCCCAGCAGAAGATAGCATCTGTAGCATTTGAGATTGAAAATGGTATGATTATCACAGATGCAAAATTTAAAGTTTTGAAAATCAATAGAGCCTATACAGAGATAACAGGTTTTACGCAAAATGAGATAGTAGATG
>JALSKH010000225.1 GCA_026988975.1 Campylobacteraceae bacterium | reverse complement strand
TCTGATTCACTCCCTAGATTTAGTGCAAGTTCAAGTGCTTTGACAAAATTTTCTCTACAATCTGGATACCCTGAATAATCTGTCTGATTTATACCAGTTACTAGATTATCGATACCCTGTTTTTGAGCAAAGGCATGGGCTAAAGTAAAAAATATAGCATTTCTATTTGGTACAAACGAAGCAGGCAGATTTGGTTTTGTATGATGATGACTCGATATATCGATGCTAGAGTCGATGAGAGCCGAATCATTTAGTTCAGTAAAGGCATTGATACTCAAAAGCGTGTTTTTAACGCCTAGTATCTTTGCTATTTTACTAGCTTGTTCTATCTCTACTTTATGCTTCTGCCCATAATCAAAAGTGATAGTCTCAACATAATCAAACCTCTCTTTTGCCCAACCAAGGCAAGTCGTACTATCTTGCCCCCCACTAAATATAATCAACGCCTGTGTCATCACCTAACTCCTAAAAATTTATGGGTTTGCATGCTTAGTTTTAGATGCGGATATCTTTTCACCAACTCTATACAAAAGTCTAAGTTTTCCATATCTGGTTTATCGAAAAAGTTCAACGGTTGCACAAAAATTGGCTTTTTAGTTTTAAAATTTACCACCTTTTCTATATCGCTATCTCTTGAAACTATAAATTTTATCTCGCTAAAACCCTCTGTTTTTAAATCCGACCAATCTTTTGGACTATATGTTATCCAATCAGCACTTTTAACATTTTCAAATCTATAACCGTTGGTTTCAATACAGACAAAATAGCCAAAATTTTGTAGAAATTTTATAAATTCATTCAAGTCATACAGAGTTGGCTCACCGCCAGTTATGATAATCTGCTTAGAAGGAAAATCCTTAATAACATCCAATACTTCATCAAAACTATACGATTTATAATCACCCTTATGAAGAGCGTCATCACAAAAAGAGCAGGCAAGATTGCATCCGTGTAGTCTTACAAATATACTTGGCACACCAACAAATGCACCCTCACCTTGCAATGAATAAAAAATCTCTACTACTTTTAGCATATACACCCCTAATAAGTTTGGCATTATACCAAAATATGTTATACTTTTGGGATGAAACAAACTCTACATGTAACGATAATTATACTTATATCTATCTTTTCAATAGGTTGCACAAATATTCCAAATGCTTCTGAGATACTCCAGTCAAATAGTGCAACTACTATATCGAGAGATTATCAGGAGATCACAAAACTTCTTGTCAAATATAAAAAAATCCTAGACCTTAGAAATCCAAAATTAAGTGATAAAAAACTCAGCTATGAGATTTTGTTTGACATCCAAAATCAAAAAGATAGTGTACGACTTCTAAAAAGCAACTCTTATAAAGACTACCTCAAGAAAGCATTTGATGAAAATACAAAATACAAAAGCGACTTTTTGGTACTTGGCATCTATAAAATGATATATAAAATCTACAATATAAAAGATGGGCATCACATAACTGCGCTTGGCTACAATGCGGATGACTTCACAAAAGCCTACTATACGCTAAAAGTTTTGAGGTGGAAAATCCGCAATGCAAAGGATGCCAAGGGAAGATTTATATTTGCCACATGGCAGTTAAACTGGCAACTGGAGCTTAACAAAAACTACAACAACATCACGATAAAAAACACAGAAGAGCTCCCGTCACTAAAAAACAGAAGTGAAACCCTGCTAAATCACTCAAATTTCAACTTCGAAATCACAATGTCAAGAATGATAGACAAAATATCAAATTCACTAAAATCAATGGGAGAAGAACCAGCAAACCTAAGCATCAGCGCAATGAAAGCGATAATATTGCTATAAAAGCTTACTTACGAAAGACAAAAAGATGTTCATGCATAATAAGCAAAAAGTTATAATCTTTTGATTTATTTACCCAAAAACCAGTGGCTTTACAGTTATGCTGATGCTTGATGATATCCTCTTTTAATTCAAATCCAACATTTAGAAATCTCTGCATGACCTTATATGCTAGGGGTTGATACATCTTTTTTCTTCTCGTATCTCCTATCAAAATAGCACAATATTTATCTTTTTTCAAAACTCTATAAAACTCTTTTGCTACCTTTTCAATTTCATCACAAAATTCATCTAAATCATGGATATTTGACAAATCTTCTTTGATTTTTTTATCAGAATATTTGATAATATCTACATAAGGAGGATGATTTAATATAAAATCTATTGACTCATCAGCGAGCATTGACAAATCCCTACTATCATGTACTTTTATTTTGATATTTGGCTTAAATTCACTCTCAAATTCTAATGCTACTTTTGTCAACTCTATCGCTTGAGGATTGATATCTAGTGCGAGTAAATTTCTATTCAAAAGTTTGCACTCTACGGCGGTTGTTCCACCACCAACCATCGGATCAAGCAAATAATCACCCTCATTTGAGTATCTTAAAAGCAAATTTCTTACAACTTCGGGAGCCCAATTTCCACGATATTTAGAGTTATGAGTCGCCCAATTTCCACGGCGAGCAAAACTCCATACAGTCGTACACTCTTGTTCAAAATTTTCAGGATTTAACTTTTTTATTTTAGCCATTACTTGCCAAAACAAAATATCTGTTTAAATCATGTACATGCTCAAGAGAATAGTCTATGATACTATTGCTTGCCAAATAATCATCAAACTCTTTTTTATTGTAAAAATCCAATAATTTTACTTTCTTAAAAGTAGAAAAATCCTCAAACTGCGGTTTCTCACTCATATACATATCCCAATTTTTACTGCCTTGAAATACAAAATTGTCTTCCAGCATATCACTATGCAAAACAAACTCTTCCGCGGAAATAGAGTACAATTTATCATATTTTTCGATACTCATTTTAAGCCTCTCTGTCTTTTAATGAAACAGATATTTCAAGTCCCAAATAATCCAATATCTTTTTTAAGGTTTTATTGTTCATATTTGAACTTTTAATTGCCTGATAAAAATGAGCTCTCTCGAGTCCCAATGCCTTATATACATCACTAGGCTTTAAATCCCTTTTTATCAAGATAATTTTAATATCTTTTTCTAACATAATTGTAACCTATTTTATATTAAATGTAAATTAATATATATACAAAATAAATAAATTTATTTACATAATTATTTTTTTCAAAAATGCTTTTTTTGCGTAAAATGCTCTACTGATTGATCCATGTCCACTACCTTTTGTTCTAGGTTGTATATATTCTCCCATTTTTCCAGTAAGCAGATTAAACCCATTTTCATTATTTAACAATACATTTCTCACTATATTATAGTCATTCTCCACAATTTTATAGTTTTCATCTTTTAAATCAAATTCTACCACAGAATGTATAAAGCTAGGTTCATCGACATTATCACCCACGACCCTAACTACAATCACGGCTTTCTTCAGCTTTGACAATAGATGACTATCTTTGAACTCTTTTTGCATCACATTTACAGGGTCAATCATAGTAATAGCCATTGTTTCTTTGATTGTTAATTGACCATTTTTTAATCTTTTCAACGGTACAGATTTTAGCTCCCATGAACCAAAATTTGGAGATTGTGCGGAATTTAATGGTAACTCCAAATATCTCTCAAACACATGTCCTGCCCAACCTTTATTGACTTTTCCATTTTTGTAAACTTCTATGTTAAATTTTTTTGCTAAATCGTGCAACTCTTTTCCTAATAAATTATTTAGTTTTGCAACTGCCTCTGTTCTTTCCATTTGTCATTCCTTACTAAAACTTCGTTTATCTTTCCTCTTGCACTGCTTTTGCTGTTTATAAATCTATTTGCTTTTAAAAAGTCTATCCTATAGTTTTGATATAAACTTTTTATAAAATCTGTATCAGAATTACTATGAAGCACAAAGCAACCCTCTACATGTAGAGTCTCGAAAAGGTTGAAGAGTTCTCTTTGTTTGTCATCTAAAAACTCATTTTCATTGTAAGATGTAAAACTTTGAGTATTATTTAGTGGATAATATGGTGGATCAAAGTATACTAGATCACACCTTTTAGCATAATCTTTTATTTGGTTAAAAGAAATATTTAGGATTTCTGCATTTTGTAATGCTTCACTTGCACTCATTATTGTTTCAAAATCTGCAATATTTGGATTTTTATAGCTTCCTATCGGAACATTAAAATACCCTTTTTTATTTACTCTATAGAGTCCGTTAAAACATGTTTTATTTAGATATATAAATCTTGCAGCTCTTTTTATAGAACTACTTTTTTTAAAATCTTGATTCCTATCTTGCTCGCGGATTTTATAATAAAACTCTTTAGAGTGTTTATCTTTATAGTCATTCAAAATTTCTAACAATTTTAATGGGGTCTCTTTAACAACTAAGTATGTATTTATCAACTCTTCGTTAATGTCAGATAAAAATACCTTTTTACCATTCAGCAAACCTCTTGCATATAGTTCAAAAAAGAGTGCTCCACCGCCCAAAAATGGCTCATGATAATTTTCAAAATCACTCGGTAGTTTTTCTAAAATCTGAGACAACAAGCCTCTTTTTCCACCTGCCCATTTTATAAATGGTTGATATTTTTTTATCTGTTTTATATTTTGCATCTTGCTCATCTTGTGATTATACTGTTTTTCATATTTTAACACTATAAAAGCTATTATTTTTCTTTTGTGTAGTATAATTTCATCCAAAGGCGGTATAAATGATTTGGGAAATATCTAAAGAGTTTGATTTTTGTTATGGTCATAGGGTTTGGTCTCAGGTGCTTGATGTGCAGTTTGCACTGAAAACTTGCTCTACATGTAGGCATCTTCATGGGCATCAAGGCAAGATAATCATACACCTACAAAGCGATATATTAAAAGATGGTATGGTGACTGATTTTGGACATTTAAACTGGTTCAAGGCTTTTTTGGATGATACGCTTGACCATAAGTTTATCATTGATATGGACGACCCTCTTTTTGCCACACTTTTACCTCATTTTCAAGATAGGAACAATCTCATCTCTCATGAAGAGGGCTATAAAACTGTTGATTTCAGCACCATTCTCGATGAACCAGAACACATCATTGAGATGTATGAGGGCTATATCATGGTGGATTTTATACCGACAAGTGAAAATATCTCGGCATGGCTTTTAAAAATCGTCCAAAAAAAGATGGACAAAATCGGCATAAAAGTCTCTAGTTTAGAGTTTTACGAAACACCAAAAAGCAGGAGCATAGTCTATCCTGGATAGACTATCTCCAATTTTTTATATAGTTCTTCCGCATTCATAATTTTATCTTCTAAAATCTCAAGCATTACTATGTTGTCTTCTACTTTTCCCCACTGTTTTTTATATGTTCCATCTTTGTATCCGTGGTCTTGCCTAAAACCATTTAGTACATTTTTTGCTATGTAGTATTTGTATAAAACTTTTAAATTTACTCCACATTTTAAACACAAAGAGAAGTAATTTTTTAGTAAGCTATCATAAATATCTACTTTAAAACCTGTTGTTTCATGTATAATTTTTTCTATATCATTGATGATTTCTGCTGATGGTGCGTCTTCTATGCTATAAGGCTCTTTTGTAAATCTTTCAAAACCTTGCACATCAGTCACATCTCGCGCCATTCTATCTATCCCTTTGCCTCTGTTTATCTTGCCATCTTCAAGTACAAGACTAATGATAAAGTGCCAAATATCAACTATCTCTATGACTGCATTTTCCCAATCTATCGGCTTATCTATATCCTTCCAGTGCTTCCAGTTAAAACTATCTATAAGCTCTGCGCACTCCATATATATACATCTTTTCCAGTTAATAATCTTTCCGTTTTTCGTGTATCCCTTTTCCCAATCAAGTCCATTTGTTTCATCATTTAATTTTTGCTGGAGTAAAAACATCTCTTTTATATACTCTAAATTAGTCAAATCTCTCTCCTTCATTTTTCTATAAGGAGCGATTATACCATTTTTTTGTTACAAAATGGTAAAATATCATAAGGAGTTTTTATGTGTTGCAATAGTTTCAGAATATTGATAATGTTTCTTTTTACTTTTAGCTCTTTTGTTTTAAATATTTTTGTTCCTGCTATCCCTGTTATAGCTTGGTATTTTGGTTCTATAAACCTCTTTGTGTTTATACTTTTTGGCATAGATAAACTAAATTCAACCAAGGAAAGGAAGAGAGTTCCGGAGCTTAGTTTTCACTTTTTTTCACTCATTGGAGGAGTTATAGGGATACTCTTGGGAGTTTTAGTTTTTAGGCATAAACTCCTTAGTAAACAGTTTTTATTTATCCAATTTACAATACTACTTATCTGGGCAATTGCTATCTTTTTTATATTTAAAAATCTTCCTGCCATCATCTCTTGGAGTAAAAGTTTTAGTGGATAAGAGAATTGTAAATTTCATTGAAAAACATCATGTTTTAAGTTGTTCTTTTTCGTTTAAAGACAGATTACATAGCGCAAGTTGTTTTTATCTGTTTTTAGATAATCCACCTAGATTTATCGTGGCATCCAGTGAAGATACTCTACATGTAGAGCTTGCAAAAAAGAGTTCTGCTGTTTCTGGGACTGTTCATCTTGAAACTAAACAGATAGGTAAAATTCAAGGCATCCAGTACAACGGCATTTGGGTCAAGGCAAACAACAAAGATAGAAAAGCCTATCTCACCAGGTATCCATACGCCATAGCCTTAAATCCAAAGCTATGGTGTATAGATATAGAGTATATAAAATTCACAGACAATACTCTTGGATTTGGAAAAAAATTAGAGTTTAGAAAGATCCAATTTTAGCTCTTCATTACTCATAACACCGATGCCACTATCCAAAACTTTTTGGGCTATCTCTTTTGCCTCTTTTAGTGAGTGCATTTTGTAACTTCCGCATTGATATAGATTTAACTCCGGTATATCATCTTGACTCCCTACATGTAGAACATCTTCCATCGACTTTTTCCAAGCATTTGCAACTCTGTCTTCTTCTGGAGTTCCAATCAAACTCATATAAAAACCTGTTCTACAACCCATCGGAGATATATCGATAATCTCGACTCCATCTCCGTTTAAATGCTCTCTCATAAAACCTGCAAATAGATGCTCTAGCGTGTGGATTCCTTTTTCGCTAAGTATATCTTGATTTGGTCTGCAAAATCGTAAATCAAACACTGTTATATCATCTCCACAGGGAGTATTCATATTTTTAGCAACTCTAACCGCAGGGGCAGGCATCTTTGTATGATCAACTGTAAAACTATCTAGTAATGGCATTATATTTTCCTTATATTTTTTACTATCTAATGAATATTATACCAAAAAAGTCTAACTATTAGATATAATACCACTTCAAAAATACCCAAAAGGAAATTTTATGGAAAACAACGGTGTTCAAGTTTGTAATGTTTGTCTAAAACCGAGTGATGATGGACAAAAAAGAGTGTATGTAAAAGCTATATGTGGTGGCGAAGAGGTATTTATATGTACTAGTTGCCTTCCAACTGTGATTCACGAGAGTGCAAATGCAGTTAAGACAAATGA
>JALSKH010000224.1 GCA_026988975.1 Campylobacteraceae bacterium | reverse complement strand
AACCATTTTAGCTTTGAATTCTGCTGTATAAACTTTTCTCTTTTTTGCCATCTTCTGTCCTTTTATTGTTGCTTTGTTTATTGTACTGTTATAAATTTAAATTTGTCTTATTTTTTGGGGTATTATACTTGCAACTTTTTATAAATACCCAGATGCTATAAAAAAGTTGATTTATACCACAAATCCAATAGAATCGTTAAATTCATCAATCAAAAGAAGAACTAAATCCAAAGGCTCATTCCCTACGGTTGATTCAGCTTTTAAAATGCTATATCTTGCTACACAGGAGGTTCACAAAACGGGGTCTGACCCCGTTTTGTGCGTTAAAATCGGTGTTTATTTCATTTAGAATTGCTGAACAAAAGATTTAATTCTTGAATATATAATGCTTTTTGGGTATAATTGTACTCTTCACTCGCAATTATTTAAAACTCCAGAATTGATGTTATTATGTTGCGAAAATTATGGGCATATTTTATGCTCAAAAAAAGAGGTAAAAATTGAGTAAAATATTAGATATTATTGAATCTATCGCAAATGAAAAAGGTCTTGGCATTGATGAAGTCAAGGAGACTGTAACTATCGCTTTGGTCAATACAGCAAAAAGAATATATGGTAGAGAGTATGAGTATGGGGCAGAGATAAATCCTGAAACAAAAACACTCAAACTCTATCAAAAAGTCATAGTTCTTTCTGATGATAGCGAAGAGTTAAACGAAGAAAATGAAAATTATATATCACTAAAAGAGGCAAGAGAGATCGATCCGGACATAGAAGTTGGTGACGAACTTACCTATGAACTGCCTCTTGATAATCTAGGACGAACAGCAGCTGCCACACTACAAAGAGAACTAGAATTTCATATCCAAAGATTGCTTGAAACAAAGATCTTTGACAGATATAAAAATATGGTTGGTCATCGTGTTTTTGGCTCAGTTGTAAGAGTTGATCATGAAGAAAATACTTATATAGAAGTCAACGAAGTTCGAGCAATTCTTCCAAGAAGAAGTAGAATCAAAGGTGAAAAATTCAAAGTTGGCGATGTTGTTAAAAGTGTCATAAGAAAAGTTTATATAGATAGAGTGCAAGGAATCGTAGTCGAGCTTTCAAGAACTAGTCCAAAATTTTTAGAAGCACTTCTTGCACTTGAAGTTCCTGAGATAAAAGATGAGATGATAGAGATAAATGCCTCCGCTAGGATTCCCGGAGAGCGAGCAAAAGTTGCATTAACTTCACTTCATCCAAATATAGATGCTGTTGGGGCAACCGTCGGAACAAAAGGCGTTAGAATCAATGCAATAAGCCAAGAGTTACACGGTGAAAATATAGATTGTATCGAGTACTCTACCATACCAGAGATTTTTATCTCAAGAGCCTTAAGCCCGGCAATCATCTCAAATGTAAAAGTAGTAAGCGAAAACAAAGCTATCGTCACACTCTTAGCTGATCAAAAGTCTAAAGCCATAGGAAAAAGTGGTATAAATATAAGATTAACCTCTATGCTTACAGGCTATGAAATTGAACTTGTTGAACTCGAAGGTTCTAGCAGTTCTAGTGATTCTAATGAAACAAAAGACCCAAATGCCTTGAAAAATCTATTTGGAAGTTAATTTTTTGAAAATGGATTTAATTTTAGTAGTAACAAGTCTGCTAAGATATTGCCCAAAAGTGTCAAAAAAGCAGAAATTATCAAGATACCCATGATAACTGGATAGTCTCTGCTTAATGCACTTTGATAAAAAAGCAATCCCATGCCATTTATAGAAAATATGGACTCTAAGATAACACTTCCTCCGATAAGTCCCGGCAGTGAAAGACCCAAGATTGTAACAACAGGTGGAGATAGATTGGGAAGCAGATATCTCCAAAATAGCTCCTTTTTGCCGACTCCTCTGGATTTTGCAAAAAAGATATAATCACTCTTTAAAATATCTAGGCTTAGACTTCGTATATACATACTGAGACTTCCAACTCCACCAAACACCATCACAAATATAGGTAAAACCAAGTGCCAAGCTTCATCTCGAACATATGCAAAACCCTCTAGTTTGCTTACCGAATGAAGACCTGAGATAGGAAATATATCTAGTTTTACGGCAAAGAGTATAACCAAAATAAGAGCCAGATAAAATGATGGCATGGCATAACTAACTAAAGAGATATTTTTCGTCATTTTATCATACTTCGTACCACTTTTAAAAGCTGCGGTGATACCTAGATAAATCGAAATGATAAAGACAAAAATCATACTAATTATATTTATCAAAAGCGTGATAGGAAGGCGAGATAAAATCTCATCTTTTACCATTTTACCGCTAGCGAAAGATATACCAAAATCAAGATGTAAAAGTGCATTTAACCAAGATACAAACTGCATAAAAAGTGACTTGTCTAAGCCATATATTTTTTTTAACTGTTCAAGCGACTGAGGTGTAATATTTGGATTTAATTCACCACTTGCAAAGAAAGAGTTTGGGGCTAGATGAATAGCCCCAAAGGAGATGATAGAGATGATAAATAGCATCAGCACCACATAAAATATCTTTTGCAGTGCCGTCTTTATCATCTTATTTTTGTTTATCCCAGTTTAGTACGGTATGTCCTTTATCATCAACTGTATCCATGCCCATTCCCATGATGTTATATCCCGCATCGACATAATGAACTTCACCCGTAACACCGCTTGCAAGGTCACTTAACAGGTACATTCCGCTGTTTCCAACTTGTGAAGTTGTTACATTTGTTCCAAGTGGTGCATTTAACTCATTCCATTTCAAAATCATTCTAAAATCACCAATTCCGCTAGCTGCTAAAGTCTTTATTGGTCCCGCACTTATGGCATTGACTCTTACACCTTTTTCTCTCGCACAATCAACAGCAAGGTATCTTACACTTGACTCAAGTGCTGCTTTTGCAACTCCCATGACATTGTAATGTGGTATATATTTTGGTCCACCTAAGTAAGTTAAAGTCAAAACAGAGCCGCCTTCACTCATAACAGGCATAACCGCTCTAGTAAGAGCTACCAAAGAGTAAACGGATGTTTGCATTGCTATATCAAAAGCTCCCCTAGTAGTTTGTAAAAATGGCTTTGATAGCGCTTCTCTAGGAGCAAAAGCAACAGAGTGAACTACAAAATCAATCTTTCCAAAATCCTCTTCTAGCGACTTTGTTAAAAGCTCAAGATGCTCGTCATTGTTTACATCCAACTCATATACTTTGTCGCTTCCAAGCTCTTCTGCTATTGGGTCAACTCTCTTTTTTAACTGATCATTTAAGTATGTAAATGCCAACTCTGCACCCTGATCTGCACATGCCTTTGCTATACCATAAGCTATGGATTTATTGTTTGCTATACCTACTATAAGACCTTTTTTACCCTTCATTATCATACTTGCTCCTTAAAATTATCTGCTATCTCTATCATTTTTGAGAAACTGTTTTTATCCCAACTAGCTGTTCCTACCAAAACTCCGTCACAATTTTCAATGCAGAGTATATCTTTAGTAGTTTCAACCTTTACGCTACCACCGTAAAGTAAAGGTGCTTTTATCTTTAATCTCAAAGCATCTAGAACCTCTTGTATGTCTTCTAAACTCGCACTCAGTCCTGTACCTATCGCCCAAACTGGCTCATACGCTACCACTAAATCATCATAATCTATATCTATACCATCAAATTGAGACCAGATGTACGACATCACAGACTCTATACCCTGCTCTCGTATCTCTTTTGGCTCACCAACACAATATACTATCTCGCACTCTTTAGATTTTGCAAAATTGTACTTTTCACAAATGCTCTCCTGAGATTCTCCTAGTATATGTCTTCTCTCTGAGTGACCGATCAAAAGTGTATCTATATCAAACTCTTGAAGTTGCTCAAATCCAATCTCCCCTGTAAAAGAGCCTTTTTCAACTGGATAAAAGTTTTGTGCTCCAACCCTTATGTTTGGAGTCAAATCAAAATCATCAAATGCCGTAAACGGAGGATATATCCTCACCTCGCTAAAAAAGTGTTGCGAATTTATAAAATCCACAAACTCTTTTGTGCTAACTCTGTTATGATTTGTTTTAAAATTAGATGCTATTATCAATCTTCATCCTTATTATATAGTGGTTTAACGCCTGGAAGCTCTTTGCCCTCTATAAGCTCCAAACTAGCTCCACCACCTGTTGATATAAATGCCATATCATCTGCATCACCACTTCTAGCGACAACATCGGCAGTATCTCCACCACCGACTACGGTTGTAGCATGAGCTTCAGCTATAGTATGAGAGATTTGTGTACTTCCTCTTGAAAATTTTGGTATCTCAAAAACTCCCATAGGTCCATTCCAAAGTATAGTTTGTCCATCATTTAGTGCTTCTCGAAAGAGCCTAGTAGTTGCTGGTCCTATATCTAAACCCATCCAACCTTTTGGAATCTCTTGAGTTGGTACAAACTTCATAGTAGAATCTTGAGAGCAAGTTTGAGCCGCTACTACATCAACAGGAAGATAGAGTTTGACTCCCAACTCTTTAGCTCGCGCCATTACAAAAGTCGCCTCATCAACCAAATCCTCTTCTACCAAAGAGTTTCCTATATCTATGCCCTGTGCTTTTAGAAATGTAAATGCCATGCCACCACCGATTAGTAGCTTATCTACTCTTGGTAAAAGATTTTTCAGAGCTTGTAGTTTTCCACTGACTTTACTTCCCCCAACTACTGCTATAAAAGGACGGGATGGATTTTTAAGGAGATTTCTGGAGAAATTTATCTCTTTTTGAAGCAAAAATCCAGCCGCGCTATGATCTTCATCAAAAAATCTGGTAATAGCCTCTACTGAAGCATGAGCTCTGTGACAAACTCCAAAGGCATCATTTATATAAAAATCTGCCAGGTCTGCTAACTTTTTCGCAAAATTTTCATCATTTTTTGTCTCACCCTTTTCAAATCTTAGATTTTCCAATAGTAAAACTTCTCTAGGCTTGAGATTTTTCACTTTCTCCTGAGTATCTTCTCCTACAACATCATTTGAGAGTTGAACTGATGGAACCAAAAGTCTAGATAATCTTTTTTGTACTGGTTCCAAAGAGAGTTTTGGATCATGCACCCCTCCTGGTCTGCCTAAATGGCTAGCCAGGATGACTGCACAGTTATGGTCTAAACAGTACTTTATGGTTGGAACTGCTGATTTGATTCTTCTATCATCGGTTATATTTAAAAAATCATCCAAAGGAACATTAAAATCACATCTGATGAAAACTCTTTTTCCCTCTATGTCCATATCCCGGACTGATCTTACCATGTCGCTTCCCCTATTTGCTTACATGTAGAGCCATATCTATCAATCTTGAAGAGTAACCCCACTCATTATCATACCAAGACATTACTTTGACCATGTCACCGCATATCACCTGTGTTAAATCAGCTGCTACAAAAGAGCTATATGCAGAGCCTTGGAAATCTTGAGAGACTCTTTTTTCAATATCAAATCCCAAAAGCCCCTTTAATTCTCCCTCTGCTTTAGCTTTAAAAAGTGCATTTATCTCCTCTACGCTTGTCTGTTTACCTACTAGAACATTCAAATCCACCATAGATACATTTGGAACTGGTACTCGTACACTTTGACCGTGGAGTTTGCCTTGTAGTTGCGGCAATACCAAACCTATAGCTTTTGCAGCTCCTGTTGTAGTTGGTATGATATTTACTGCTGCTGCCCTAGCTCTTCTTGGATCTCTTGCTCCTTTTGAATCTATGAGACTCTGCCCATTTGTATATGCATGAACAGTAGTCATCAAACCCTTTTGGATGCCAAATGCATCATCTAATATCTTAGCAATTGGTCCCAAGCAGTTTGTTGTGCAACTGGCATTTGAGATTATAGCTTGGTTGTCATATTTGTCTTCATTTACACCTATAACAAATGTTGGCGTATCATCTTTTGCCGGTGCTGACATGATCACTTTTTTGATCCCATTATCTACAAATGCCTGTGCTTTTTCAGTTGTCAAAAATGCCCCTGTACACTCAAGCACAACATCTACACCATAATCAGCAAAATTCAGCTCTTTTGGGTCTCTAGTTTGAAACATTTTTACCTTTGAGGTTCCCATCTGCATATAATCGCCCTCTAAAACTTCTACTGCACCGTCATACACACCATGCACGCTATCGTACTTAAAAAGTTGTCTGGTTGTATCTCTTTGGGCTGTATCATTTACACATGTAAGCTCCAGATCATCTCTCTTAGTTATTATCCTAGCAACGCTTCGTCCAATCCTACCAAATCCGTTTATAGCTATCTTTAGAGCCATAGTTATTCCTTTTGTTGTATTAGACTTCTTTTAAAACTATTTCTTAGAGGCAAATCCTCCCGCTGGTCTGAGCCTCACGAAATAGTTTTAAAAGAAGTCTATTTTTATATTTTAGCAAAAATATGATATAAAATAACTAAAAAATGGATTTTCATATGAATTTAGCAGTTTTTGGAGGCTCTTTTGATCCACCTCATATAGGTCATGAACTTATCGTCTTGGAAGCTTTAAAGACTCTACATGTAGAGAAGATTTTTGTCGTACCTACATTTTTAAATCCTTTTAAAGATGGATTTGATGCACCACCAAATCTTAGGCTAAAATGGCTCCATAAACTCTTCGATAAAAACGACAAGATAGAGATTTTAGATTTTGAAATCAGACAAAAAAGGGCAACTCCAACGATAGAGACGATAAGATACATAAAACAAAAGTTTAAACCAAAAAAAATCTACTTGATTATCGGGGCAGATAATTACGAGAAACTACCCTTGTGGAGTAGCTTTGAAGAGTTAAAATCTCTAGTGGAGTTTGTAATTGCTTCAAGAGATGATATAATTACACCAATAGAGTTGAAAAAGATCAAGATAGATGTTGATATCAGCTCTTGCGAACTTCGTAAGGATTTAGATCTATCATATATACCAAATCAAATTAGAGACGAAGTTGAAACGAATTATTAACTGACCTTACGCACTATAAACACACCTAGGCAGAATGAGAAAGCATCATATGCGAGGCAGTTTACTTTTAGCGTAGCCGTAGCTACGGTAGAAGTGAACTAACGAAGCAGATGGTGCTTTATCATTCTGTCCGTAGGATGATAAAATTTGCACCCTACTGCTGCGTCAGTATAGCTTCATAGTAGTATAACTACAATTTTGCTATACTTCCTTGCATTAGAGTGCAACTTTTATCACCTAGGTGTGCTTATAGTGCGTAAGGTCAGTTTAAAAGGAAAAATGTGAAAAAAAGAGTTGAAAATATCGTAAGATTATTAGATGAAAAAAAGGCGGAAAATATCCAGTCTTTTGATATGCAAAATAGAGACTATTTTGTAGATAGCGTAGTTATTGCCACTACTCTTGGTGAAAGACATGGTATGGCACTTTTGGATTATCTAAAGGGTGAATTGAAAAATGAGGGCGAAAAGTTTCTAAACATAGATGAATCAGATGATTGGGTTATACTAGATATGGGAGATATATTGGTGCATCTCATGAGTCCTGATTATAGGGCAAGATACAATATAGAGGAGTTTTTAAGCGAATACAAATCTCCAGAAGTTACAGCAGGATAAGATTACATCTTATCCTTAGCTTCAATCCCCATTAGTTTCAATCCCACTCGAATACTCAGTGCAACTGTTGCGAAGATTTTTAGATAGGTATCCTCATTTTCGCTTCCAACTACTCTGTTTTCATTGTAAAACTTGTGTAGAGATGAAGCAAGAGATACAAGATAGTCACTAAGTCTTTGGATTTGACGACTTTGAAACGCATCCTCTACAACTTCTGGCAATAGCAGTGCATTAAATAGAAGATTTTTAGCATTTGGGGTTAAATCTTTTAACTCTATATCTCTTATATCTTCTATCTTTTTACCACTTTTTTGAAAAATTTGATTTACTCTTGCATGAGCATAGTTTATATAGAAGATAGGGTTTGAACTATCCTGCTTTTTCAGTACATCCACATCAAATTCAAGATGAGTATCTGCTTTTTTACTTAAAAATATAAAACGGAGCGCATCTTTGCCAATCTCTTGGACTACATCGCTCATTAAGATAAAATTTCCACTTCTTTTACTCATCTTAAAAGGCTCTCCACCCTTTAAAAGTGAAACCATTTGAGCCAATATAACTTCTAATTTACTCTCATCATATCCTAAAAAATTGATAGCAGCCTTTACCCTAGCGATATAGCCGTGGTGATCTGCACCCCAAATATTTATATATCTGTCATAACCTCTTTGGTATTTATTGTCGTGATAGATGATGTCTCCTGCTAAATATGTAGCTCTTCCATCATCTCTAACAACGACTCTATCTTTTTCATCTCCAAAGTCACTTGAGCGTATCCAAACTTTTTCATCTTTTTTATATGTTTTATCACTCTTTTGCAGCTTGGCAAAACTCTCATCCCATTTTCCATATAGTGACTTTTCACTGACGAAGTTGTCAAACTCTATGCCTATTTGGCGAAGATTTTCTTCTATGAGCGAGAGCATCATATCTTTGCCCCAGTCAGATAAAATCTCTATATTTTTTTCATCTTTGAAGATATTTTCATCAAAATCATTTGCTGCTTTTTTAGCTAAATCTACTATATATTCGCCTCGGTAATATTCTTCCGGCCAGTCGGCTTTTTCTTTAAGTACATTTTCGATACCTGAGAGATAGATTGATAAACCCAAAAGTCTTATCTGGTTTCCGGCATCATTTACATAATACTCACTATCTATATCGTATCCCAAATGTCTGCCAAGTCTGCATAGTGTATCGCCTATGACTGCACCTCTTGCATGACCGATATGCAGTGGTCCCGTTGGGTTTGCACTAACATACTCTAGTAGAATTTTTTCATCATGTTTATCGCTTGCAAATTCATCTTCATGCGTTAGTGCCCACGAACTATACTCGTCTAGAAACCCATTGCTTAGCTTAAAGTTTAGATAGCCCTTTAGCGCTGTTACCTCTTGAAAAATATCGTTTTTTGTATATTTTTGTGCTAACTCTTGGGCGATTAAGATAGGGGATTTTCTCAACTCTTTAGCAAGAGAAAACGCAACAGGTGTTGCATAGTGACCGAAAGAGAGATCTTTTGGTTTTTCTAAAACAAAATCTCTCTTTAATTCATTTTTTATAGTATCAAATATCTTTTTTTTCAAATTTTTTAGCCTTAGGCTTCTTTGTGCTCTTCTACAGGTTTTGTATCTGCAGGTTTAGCCGTAGCATCAATGCTCTCTTTGTTTTCATCTTCTTTGATCGCTTTTTTGAAATCTTTTATTCCCGTACCTAATCCTTTAGCAAGATCTGGTATCTTCTTTGCTCCAAATAGTAAAACTACTATAGCTAATATTATCAACAATTCTGGCATACTTGGCATACCCATAATGTCTCCTTTGTTTTTGTTATATTTTTAACTGACCTTACGCACTATAAGCACACCTAGGTGATAAAAGTTGCACTCTAATGCAAGGAAGTATAGCAAAATTGTAGTTATACTACTATGAAGCTATACTGACGCAGCAGTAGGGTGCAAATTTTATCATCCTACGGACAGAATGATAAAGCACCATCTGCTTCGTTAGTTCACTTCTACCGTAGCTACGGCTACGCTAAAAGTAAACTGCCTCGCATATGATGCTTTCTCATTCTGCCTAGGTGTGTTTATAGTGCGTAAGGTCAGTTATTAAGTTTGGCATTATACCATTATTTTTTTAATGTTTACTATTGAAGCCATGAACTTATAAACTCTTCGGTATTTATTGAGGATACTCTGTTTTTTGAAGCATTCGCGATAGAGACCAAATCATCCAAAGTTTTGTCAAAATAGTCATTTATAAGCAAAAAGTCGTACTCTTTTACTCTTGTCATTTCAGATATAGCATTATTTAATCTCTTTTGTATCGACTCTTGCGTATCTGTTCCTCTTTGAATTAGTCTCTGTTTTAAAATCTCTTGATTTGGAGTGGTTACAAAAACGGAGGTGATGATATTTCCAAATTTTTCTTGTGCGATTTTATGACCTTGGACATCTATATCAAAGATAACAATCTTACCAGCACTCAACTCTATCAATATCTGCTTCAGTGATGTACCATAGTAGTTATCATGAACCCTTGCCCACTCCAAAAAATTCCCCTCTTCAATCCCTTTTTTAAACTCATCTTTGCTTATAAAAAAGTAATCCTTCCCCTCAACTTCGCCATCTCTCTTCTGTCTTGTTGTGGTAGATATAGAAAAATATGTATTTTCTACCCGTTTCATCATCTCATGCATCAAAGAACTTTTTCCCGAACCGCTTGGACCAGAAATTACTAAAATATTTCCTTTCATCCTCTACTCTTCATCAAAAGAGATACTGATATTTACTTTCAAACCTTTTAATGCCTCTCTTATCTCATCTTTTTCCAAAACTTTTTTGACATCTTTTGTTATTTTTGTCTGCAACTCTTCTTGAAGTTCCGATATATCAACACTTTTATCCAGATCTTCATCCACACTCTCAGAAGAGAATAGCCCCTTCAAATCATCCTCGCTCAAATCATCTATACTGCTTTTTTCTTCTTTGCTTGCAAGTTCCATCTCTTCACCAATATCTTCAATCTTCTCCTGTTCTTCACCAATATCTTCACTCTCACTCTGCTCATCACCCTCTTGCAGACTTTGAATCTCTTCGAGTATCTCCTGAGGCGTGTCTAGCTCTGCATTTTGCGATAACATATCTTCAAAAACTCCCTCATCATCTGATAAATCATCTATAGCTTCTTCTATATTTGATTCTTCTAAAATTTCCTCTTCTTCATCCAATTTTTCATCTTCAACATCTTCTTCATCTTCAACATCTTCTTCATCTTCATCAAGTAAATGTTTTACTTCATCAATCTCTTCGCTATCTAATATAGAGCTACCGTTCTCATCCTCAGTCGGTTCTACCTCTAGTTTTAACTCTTGGGGCACTTCCAACTCTTCAGCAACCTCTTCTTTATCTTCAGATTCTTCGATAGTGTCGTCTATATTTTTATCTTCATTTTCACTGTTTACATCTAAACTCTCATTATCAACAGCCTCGTGCTCTTCAAAACCGTCCAAACTGTTTTCTTCGAGAATTTCTTCTTGGTTTTCGTCTTGGTTTTTTATATCAGACTCTTCATCTTCCTCACTCTCTTGTGACAACTCTTGAGCAAAATCTTTAAACTCGTCTTCTGGCATCGGTAAATCTAAACTATCCAATTCATCTAAATCTAAGGCTTCCATATTAAAATTTTCTTCACTATTATCAATTTCATCGTGATTATCTTCATCAACAAAAGTCAAATCTTCATCTTGTTCATTTGTTGTTTTGGTTTCCTGTTTTTTTGAATTTTCAATTTTCTTAATCATATCAATAAAATCAGTTGGCAAGAAAGGCTTTTGCAAAAAATAGTTTGCGTAAACAGGTTTTGGCAATCCTTTTGGTCCGATATATATAATATCACCCAAATTACCACTCTCTCTTAGAAGTAACATGGAGTTATCACTTACGGCTTCATTGTCTGCTATTGTGATATCAAAACTCTCGTTTAGATCAAAATCATCACCTTTAAACTCCTCTATTTCATAGCCAAATTTTTCGGCACTGAGATTTATAAGTCTGGAAACTGCTGGGTTGCTATTAATGAGAAGAAGACGCATTTTAACTCCTTAGATTTTAGGATGTTACATTTTAATATAATCTAAATTATGATTGCATTAAAGAGGGTCACAAAAGAGTAAAAAGATGTTCTAGCGCTTGCATAAACTCTCTTTTAAATATAAACATGATAGAACTCAAAGACGCTATCAAGACTACAAATCCTACCATTATCTTAATAGGAAATCCAACGACTAAGAGATTAAATTGTGGCATAGTTTTCATAAGCATCCCAAAAACTAGGTCTGAGAGCAGAGAGAGGCCAAGTATCGGGAATGACAATATAAAACCGTACACAAACATACTCGTTGTAGATTTCACAAGATATCTCCACAAATTGCCACCTGGGTAAAATTGACCAAGCGGTAATAAATGTAAAGATTTAGCTAAAAAAACAATCATCAAATGATGTGCATTAAAAGCCAATAAAACCATCAATCCAAATAGTGTTAATATTTGAGATATAATCGGAGTTGAAACATTGGATTGAGGGTCTATAACACTAGCCATAGTGAAGCCCATCACAAAAGAGATTTGCATACCTGCCATCTGAAGCATTGCAAATACTAGATTTAGCAG
This sequence comes from Campylobacteraceae bacterium, assembly GCA_026988975.1. Taxonomy (GTDB): domain Bacteria; phylum Campylobacterota; class Campylobacteria; order Campylobacterales; family Sulfurospirillaceae; genus JAADIZ01. Next base: position 23,175 of record JALSKH010000224.1, on the reverse strand, counting down.
TAAGCCAGCAATCAAACCCAAAAACAGCTCGCTTACCATTACTAGCGAAATAGAGACAACGCTCAATTCTATGTGAGGCATAGTAGCAAGCGGGTAGAGAAATACCACCATAAATATCGCTAGTGCAGTTTTAATAGTTACGGGGATACTCATGTGGGAAAAAAATGGGAAAAAAGCAAAAAGTCCAGTTACTCTAGCAAAAAGTAACAAAAAGAGTATGACATGATTTTGACCTAAAAACTCTACAAGAGATTGCACATCAAACCTCTTTCAAATCCCTATGGTATTTGCATCTTTGAGCCAAACTTTTTTCATGAGTTACTAAAAACAATACCCCTTGAACCTCTTTTATATAATCAAAAAGTATATCCATCACTTCATTTGCCGTCTCTTCGTCAAGATTTCCTGTAGGCTCATCTGCAAAGATAATCTTTGGTTTTTTAGTAAGCACTCTAGCTATAGAGACTCGTTGTTGTTGTCCACCGGAGAGTTCTCCTATCTTTTGGCTCATCACTTTTTTTATCTTAAATCTCTCTAGCAAATCATCATCTATACTATTTTTTGTCAAAATTGTAGATAGTTCAAGGTTTTCATAAGCACTAAGTCCTCTAAAAAGATAGTGTGCTTGAAATATGATACCTAGCTTTTCGCGTCGTATCTTTATAAGCTCTTTTTGATTTAAACTATATATATCTTGATTGAAGAGTTTTACAACACCACTGTTTGGCTTTAACATTGTGGAGCATATGTGCATGAGTGTAGATTTTCCGCTGCCGCTTACGCCTGTGATAGAGATCGATTCAGACTCATGGAGTGAAAAATTTATATCTTTAAAAAGAGGATAGTCAAAAGAGTGGGAGATATTTACTGCTTCTATCAATGGCATTTTTATCCTTACAAATAGGACAGGAGGGTAGCAGGGTAGCTTACCCTGCTATTTTAAAATTATTTTAATTGCTCTGCAACTTCACTTGCAAAATCACAACCTTTTTTCTCTAAGCCCTCGCCTAATTCAAATCTTACATATTCAACGAGTTCGATTTTACCACCAAACTCTTTTGATTTCTCTTCTATCACTTGCTCAACTGTTTTTTTATCATCCATGACATAAAATTGGCTAAGTAGTGTAAATTGTTGATCTAGTTGAGTGTTATCAGCTATAAATCTGGCAATTTGACCAGGAACTATCCTATCCCAAATCTTTTCAGGTTTATTTTGAGCTTTCAATTCTGCTTCTATATTTTTCTTTGCTTCTACCATAACTTCATCAGTTAATTGAAGCATACTTCCATACAATGGAACTTTTTTAAGAGGTTTCTTTAACCTTGCTAACTCTTCGTTATGCTTTTCTATATCTGCTTTCAAAGCAACTGTCTCTTTTTCTATAAACTCTGGATCAAGCTCTTTATAGCTAAGATAAGTCGGTTTCATAGCAGCCGCATGCATACAAAGTTGTCTTATAAATTCTACGCTTTTGCTTGCGACTTCTTCATTTTCACACTTTGCAGCTATCAAAACACCAACTCTACCATTTGAGTGAGCATATCCGTTTACAACGCCATTTTCACCAGCTTTTAGAGTTACAAATCTTCTAAGTACGAGGTTTTCACCGATAGTTGCTATCTGAGAGTTAAAATACTCCTCAAATTTTGTACCATCTATAGTTGTACTCATCAACTCTTCAACACTAGAAGTGCCGCTGTTTTTGATATGAGTAGTTGTGTTTTGAGTAAAATTTATAAAATTTTCATTTTTTGCAACAAAATCTGTTTCAGAGTTTATCTCGCTTATAGTTGCCTCTTTGTGATTTGAATCCACAACAACACTCACTAAACCTTCGCTTGCAAGTCTATCTGATTTTTTAGCTGCTTTTCCAAGACCTTTTTCTCTTAAAAGATCAACTGCTTTATCGATATCGCCTTCAGTTTCACTTAGTGCTTTTTTACAATCCATCATGCCAGCACCGGTCATATCTCTTAATTGTTTTACTAATTTTGCACTTATTGCTGCCATTATTTTTCCTCTGTCTCTTCTTTTGATTCTGCTTGAGATTCAGCAACTTCTTCTGTTACAGCTTCGCTAGTTACAACTTCTTGGGCTACCTCAGCTAAAACTTCAGCTTTTTCTGCTTCGCTAGCAACTACTTCTTCTTGAACTTCGTCTTGCGCTGCATCTTGCTCTCTTATCTCTCTTCCTTCATTCATAGCTTCTGCCATCTCTTTACAAAATAGTCTAACAGATCTTATAGCATCATCATTTCCCGGAATCGGCAAATCAACCAAATCAGGATCACAGTTTGTATCCAGCGGAGCTATAACTTTGATTCCAAGTCTTCTAGCTTCTTGAACAGCTATCTTCTCTTTAACTGTATCTATAACAAAAATCATATCAGGGATTTTTTTCATCTCTCTAATTCCACCAAGATAATCTAAAAGTTTAGCCTTTTTTCTTTTTAGCATCAAAGCCTCTTTTTTTGTCAAAAGCTCGATCTGGCCATCTTCTTCCATCTTCTCTATGATGTCAAGTTTTCTTATTGATTGTTTGATTGTTTGGTAGTTTGTTAACATTCCACCTAGCCATCTGTGGTTTACATATGGCATGCCGCATTTTTCGGCATACTCTTTAACTGCTCCACTTGCTTGCTTTTTTGTTCCAACGAACAACATTGTTTGTCCCTCAGTAGCAGCATCTTTTACCACATTATATGTATATCTAAAAAAACGAAGTGTTTTTTGTAAATCTATGATATAGATATTTTTTCTCTCACCAAAGATGTATTTTTTCATCTTTGGATTCCATCTTCTAGTCTGGTGTCCGAAGTGTACACCGCATTCCAACAAGTCTTTCATGGCTACCATGAAGCTCTCCTTATGTTAATTTTTTTGGTTTAAGCATCTAACTATATGCTTTACCTCCACGCCCATCAACAGAGTATCCTCTGCAACCTTTTAAGGATTGGCATGTGTGAGATTTTAAACGAATAAGGATTATACAGAAATTTTGTTTAAAAATTGCTTCGATTTGTCGATATATATAAATGTGCAACTAAAAATTATAAACTGAATCTTGCAAACTATACAGGTCAGTTAAAAATTTAAGACTTTTTCAAGTCATTTTAGATAGAGTTTCATCGTTGCTATTTTTTGTAAAAGGGTAGATTAAAAATGGGTAAAACATATAAGGTATATTTTAATATTTTTCTTATAATTCTACTCACATTTCTGCTCTATTTTATAAAACAAAATTCACAAATTATCTCCTTTTCGATTTTAGGAATAGTAATATTTATTTTAATATTAAATTTGGTCAAAATATTATCCAATAAGAAGAGTAAAGAAAAGGATCTCAAGAACCCAAAACAAGCCTATCTTGATGCATTTGAAAACAGCTCTTCCTTGGCAAAATTCAATGAAAATTTTGAGATAAATTATGTTAATCGATCTTTTTGTCAACTCACTCTTTGTTCAAAAGAGGAGTGCATAGGGAAAAATTTAGATGACTTTTTAATAAAACAAAATGATATAAAAAACGAAATATATGAAACTTTAAAATATGATCAGTCTTGGGAAGGTGTTTTATATATGAAGATTCCTTTTGGGGAGCAGATATATGTAAAATGTTCTATCGTACCGATAGAAAATGGCTCTACTTCACTAAAAGAGTATCTATTTATTGCAAATGATTTAACAGAACTCATGATTGTAAAGAGAGTTATTCAAGACAATACTTATGCAGATACTCATACCAAACTCCCCAACAGAATGCAGCTGATAAAAGATAAAGCCGAGTTTAAAAAGAGACAAAATTTAACTCTAATCATACTAAATATCGACTCTTTTCAAGCTATCAACAGCATATATGGAAATGAATTTGGTGATGAAGTCTTGATAGCAACAGCCAAATGGCTAAACAATAATCTCCCTATCAAAAGCTCAAAGCTATATAAATTTGAATCGGATGTCTATGCTATATTGATACCATTTTTATATGAAAAAGAGAAGCTCGATATATATCTAAACGGCACATCTAAAAAAATATCAAAAGATGGTTTACACTGTTTAGGAATGGATATAAACATCACATTCACCATAGGTGCCGCCCAAGGCAAAGCAAACCTTCTAAAACTCGCTTCCATAGCATACAAAGAGGCAAAAAAAAGCAAAAAAACATATATCATATATGACTCGAAAAGCAAAAAAGAAGAGGAGTATCTAAATAATATAAAAATGATAAATATCCTCAAAGAGTCATTGAAAAATGATATGATAGTACCATACTACCAACCAATCATGGATATAAAAACAGAAAAGATAGAAAAATATGAAACTCTCATAAGAATCAAAAAAGAGAATGGCTCTATCTATTCGCCATGCGAATTTCTTAAAGTTGCGAAACACTCAAAATTATATGCGCCTCTCTCAAAAAGCCTCATTAAAAAGGCTTTTGAAAATTTTCAACACTCCTCAAATGAATTTTCAATAAATCTCTCTTTTTTAGATATTGTAAACTCTGAGACAATGGAATTTATACTAAAAATACTAAACGATTATGATATAGGTTCATGGGTTGTATTTGAGATATTAGAGAGTGAAGGAATCGATAATTATGATATCGTACTAGACTTTATAGAAACAGCAAAATCGTTTGGCGCAAAGGTAGCTATAGATGACTTTGGAAGTGGATACTCCAGCTTCGAGAGAATAGTAAAATTACAACCTGATTACATAAAGATAGATGGGAGTCTGATAAAAAATCTAGATAAAAATGATGATATGAAAATCATATCTCAAACTATAGTTGATTTTGCACAAAAACTAGGAGTCAAAACAGTTGCGGAGTATGTTCATTCAAAAACAATCTTGGATATCGTAACTCAAATGGGAGTTGACTATGCACAAGGCTACTATATAGGCGAACCATCTCCCCGTCTGATTTCAAAACCAAAATATATTTAAGCTCTTTTTTTAAAATTACTGCTATAATTCGAACACTTTAAATTGTCAAGAATGTCTTAGGGGTGCTGAAATTTCGGCTGAGAAAATACCCTCAACTACATCTTCAAACTTACTCATTTGAAGGCGTAACCTGATCCCGATAATGCGGGCGTAGGAAAAGGAGATACTACATGAGTGCTACACTAGATAACCTCAAAGAGGTTAAAAAAACATATATACAAGATTTACCAAATTCAAAAAAAGTTTTTGTAAGTGGTAGTTGCAAGGATATAAGAGTTCCTATGAGAGAGATAATCCAATCTCCAACTGCAAAAAGCGATGGGAGCTTTGAAGAAAACCCTCCTGTCTATGTCTATGATACTACTGGCTCATACACCGATCCAAACGAAGAGATAGATCTTCACAAAGGAATTAAAAAAGTAAGAGAAGCGTGGATAGAGCAAAGAGTTGACACAGAAATTTTAGAAAACTTTTCATCAAAATACTTCCACAATAGACAAAGCAAGGAAGAGTTAAACACTCTTAGGTTTCCAAATATTCCAAAACCAAGACGAGCTATAAAAGGCAAAACCATCACCCAAATGCACTATGCAAGAGCTGGCATAATCACACCCGAAATGGAGTTTATAGCCATAAGGGAAAATTGTAATCTACAAAAGATGAAAGAGAGCGGATTACTATTGAAACAGCATACTGGCGAAAGTTTTGGGGCTAATTTACCAGAATCCTATACTCCAGAGTTTGTCAGAAATGAGGTAGCACAAGGCAGAGCTGTGATCCCGGCAAATGTAAATCACCCAGAGATAGAGCCTATGATCATAGGACGAAATTTTATGGTAAAGATAAACGCAAACATAGGCAACTCATCCACAACATCCTCTATAGAGGAGGAAGTTGAAAAGATGATTTGGGCAACAAGATGGGGCGGAGATACTGTCATGGATCTTTCAACCGGTGCAAATATACACGAAACAAGAGAGTGGATCATCAGGAACTCTGCTGTTCCAATTGGCACAGTTCCTATATATCAAGCACTAGAAAAGGTAGATGGAGTAGCAGAAAATCTTACTTGGGAAATTTTCAGAGACACGCTGATAGAGCAAGCCGAACAAGGAGTTGACTACTTTACTATTCATGCTGGTGTGAGGCTAAGATACATTCCCATGACTGCTGATAGATTGACAGGTATCGTTTCTCGTGGCGGTTCTATCATAGCAAAATGGTGTCTGCATCACCACAAAGAGAGCTTTTTATATGAACATTTTGAAGAGATGTGCGAAATAATGAAGAGTTATGATATCGCTTTTTCGCTAGGTGATGGTTTACGACCAGGCTCTATATATGATGCCAATGATGAAGCCCAATTTGCCGAACTGAAAACGCTTGGAGAATTAACAAAGATAGCTTGGAAACATGATGTTCAAGTGATGATAGAGGGTCCAGGACATGTACCAATGCAGATGATAAAAGAAAATATGACAAAAGAGCTAAAAGAGTGCTATGAAGCACCTTTTTATACACTTGGACCACTTACTATGGATATAGCTCCAGGGTATGATCATATAACTTCAGCAATCGGAGCGGCTCAGATAGGTTGGTATGGAACAGCTATGCTTTGCTATGTCACGCCAAAAGAGCATCTTGGACTTCCAAACAGAGATGATGTAAAAGAGGGAATCATCACATATAAAATAGCAGCTCATGCGGCTGATCTGGCAAAAGGTTTTGCTGGAGCTCAGATTCGAGATAATGCCCTTAGTAAAGCTAGGTTTGAATTTAGATGGGCTGACCAATTTTATCTAGGATTTGATCCAGATCGTGCTTTAGAATTTCACGATGAAACTCTTCCGGCAGTTGGTGCAAAAGTAGCACACTTTTGCTCAATGTGCGGACCAAAATTTTGCTCAATGAAAATCACACAAGATGTTAGAGACTATGCAAAAAAAAAGGGTTTAGATGAGTCTAGTGCACTAAAAGATGGCATGAACGAACAGGCAGAAAGATTTCAAGAAAAAGAAAATCAAATGGTAGGCGAAATATATGAAAAAATTTAGATTGTTATAGCACCACAAAACCTTCCCGTTTGTCCTTCTCTTCTGTATGAAAATAGAGACTTATCACAACAGGTGCAAACGGGAGAAATATCAATATTTTCCATCTTCACTCCTGTATTCATCAGGTCGTCCAAACATTTTTTAGAGGTATCTAGATAGATTTTATCCTCTCTGATTTCAAGATAATTTTCAAAACCATGAACCACATCTCTTTTAACCTCATAGCAACATGATTTGATACTTGCTCCGATAAAAATCTTTATATCATTTATATCACAATAAAATTCTTCTCTCATCCTCTTTATGGTTTTGTTTACTATCTTCTCTTTAACTCCCACTCTGCCTGCATGTGCAACTGCTACAACCTCTTTTGCACCATCATGCAATAGCACGGGCATACAATCAGCCACCATCACACAAAGTGCTAAATCCTTTTGCTTCGTGATCATTGCATCTGTTTGTGGGACTGCTTTGTCGTCATAAGATTTTATTATAGTGACATTTGAAGAGTGAATTTGTTCCATAAACTGTAGATTCTGAGTGCCGATTTTTTGAGATAAAATCGCCCTGTTTGCAAGTACAGCATCAAAATCATCCTCTACATGTAGAGCTAAATTTAGAGTATCAAACGGAGGCTTACTGACGCCACCAAACCTATCGGTAAAGATATAACGCATCTAAAATTTTGCCATTATACTGTCAACTTCACTCCAACTCATGGCATCTTTTGTGTTTATCATATGATATATATACCGTGCAAACATGTCTGTCTCTATATTTACCTCTTGAGCTAAGCTATACTCTCCAAACAGAGTTTGGGAAAGTGTATGAGGTATGATTGTGAGTCTAAAATGTTCTTTTGAAACTTCGTTTATAGTCAAACTAACACCATCAATCGCGATACTACCTTTTGGCACAATGTATCTGAAAAACTCTTTTGGATATGATATATAGAAGTCAGTTGCGTTTTGATTTTTCTCTATGGATTTGATAACACCAATACAATCTACATGCCCCTGGACTATATGCCCCTCTAGTCTGTCACTTAGTTTCATAGCAGGTTCTACATGAACTCTTCCTTTAAGATTTTTGACTGCCATCAAACTTCTAGTCTCATTTGAAAGTTCAAGTGAAAACTGAGCATCACCCAAAGAGACAACAGTCAAACAGACACCGTTGACCGCCACACTATCACCGATACTAGGTCTATACTCCGCCCTAAGAGTCAAAACAGAATTTTTATAACTAACAACCGATGCAAACTCTCTTATAAGCCCTGTAAACATAATTTGTCCTTCGTATAATGTGTCCTAAAGAATTGTATCACTAATTTTACAAAAAACCAAATAATTTTGTTATAATGCTAAGAAAAATACTTCAAGGAAGAACATGCAAACACTAAAAATAGAACTCGAAGACAATATATACCTAAATTTAGTGCAAAGTGGCATAAATATTCAGGAAAAATTTAAAGAATTTCTACTCAACCTTAACGATAATGAAGAGCCCGCAATCACATCTAAAGAAGCTAAAAAGAGAATTAGCAAGGCTGTAAAAAACTATAAAAACAGTACTGGAACTTATTTTAATGAAAGTGAGTATCAGGCACATATCAACAAAACAGTACAAAAACTTAAAACTAAATATGCAAATAATTAGAGATAGGAACTATCTAGCTAACCTTGATATTATCCTTGATTATATAGCTAGAGATAGCCTCAATAAAGCAATAAAATTTTTAAACGAGTTGGATTTGGCAATTCAACAAATACCAAATTTCCCATATAAATTTAGAAAATCATTTTATCATAATGGTGAAAATGTCAGGGACTTTATCTTTAAAGGTTACACTATCCCTTATTTGGTTGATATCAACAAGCACAAAATAATAATACTTGATATCTTTAAATGGCTTGATAAACAGTAGTTTATTTGTACCAATCCTCTATGTATTGCCATGCTTCATTTGCATTATCCACTATCTTATAGATTCCTATATCCTCTTTTGAGACGACACCCTCTTGTAGTAAAAAATCAAAATCAACCACTCTGCGCCAGTACTCTGCACAAACCAACACCACTGGAATCTTTATACTCTTTTTAGTTTGGATCAAAGTCAAAACCTCAAAAAATTCATCAAGTGTACCGAAGCCTCCGGGATAAACTACTAGTGCTTTGGCTCTACTCACAAAATGGAGTTTTCTTATGGCAAAATAGTGAAACTGAAAGCACAATTCCGGTGTTATATATGGATTTGGATACTGTTCTCTTGGTAAGTTTATATTAAAACCGATGGAGTTTGCTTCTACATCATAAGCACCTCTGTTTGCTGCTTCCATGATGCCAGGTCCTCCGCCTGTAGCTAGTGTCACAGGAGAGTCATCTAGGTTTTTACCATGTATTCCAACTAGCCTTCCAAACTCTCTGGCATCATCGTAGTATCTGCTTTGTTTTAAAAGTTTTTGCTCGCTAAGTAATTTTTCTTTTAACTCTTTTGAGTCTGGATGATTTTTCAACTCATCTTTTATCTTGGATATATTTTTCTCTAACACATCTCTTGGGCAAATTCTCGCACTTCCAAAAACTACAACTGTATGGTCTATGCCATATTTTTTCATAACTAATTCAGCTTTTAAATAATCAAGCCCTAGCCTAAAGGAGCGAGCTTCATACGACTCTATAAACTCTATATCCTCTTGAGCAATTTTATAGCTAGAACTCTGCATCAACTCTTGGACTAATTTTTCTGTTTTTTCATCTTCATAAAAATTTTTCATGTGTTATTATACCCCAATTTATTGCCAAGCATAAACTAAAATCTGGCAAATATAGGTTTTTGAGTAAAATTTGGGCATAAAAAAAGCGTCCGAGGTGGGCATCTCGGACGCTTTTTTTTAAAAAATATATTCATTTTCTAAAAAGGAGGGTTGCGTCTTGGTAATGAAAGTATAGGATTTAAACCTAAATGAAAGGTAACCTTTATTAAACAAAAAGTAAATAAGAGTCATTTTATCCTATTTTCACAACTATTTTAATTTATACCATTTAGCCTGAGCAAACTTTTCACTTCGGGCTCTTTTCCCATAAGCTCAAGATATAACTCTCTCATGCTTTGACTTCCACCTTTGGATAGTATGATATCTAAGTAATCTCTTCCTAATTTTGTATCAAATATACCTTGGTCAACTATCGCAAAAAAAGCGTCCGCACTGAGCACTTCTGCCCATTTGTAGCTGTAGTATCCAGCCGCATACCCGCCTGCGAATATGTGAGCAAAACCATTTTGAAATTTATTGTATGGCGGTGGTTTTATCAGCGAAGTCTCCTCTCTTATAGAGTCAAGCAAATCTTGAATTTCCTCCTCTACATGTAGAGATTGATGGAGCTTAAAATCAAACAGTGAAAACTCTACCTGCCTTAGCATACCAAGAGCCGAATGAAAGTTTTTGACTTCAACGATCTTGTTTATCATCTCATCACTCAAAACTTCGCTACTCTTATAGTGTTTAGCGAACATCTTCAAAACTTTTGGCTCATAAGCAAAATTTTCCAAAAACTGAGATGGGAACTCCACGGCATCCCACTCCACTCCTGCTATTCCACTCACTCCATTTTCATCAACACGGCTCAACATATGATGAAGTGCATGACCCATCTCGTGAAAAAGCGTCACCACATCATCATGTCTCAAAAGAGATGGTGAATTTAAAGAATCAGGAAAATTTGCAACGATAAAAGCAGATGCCAGGTGTTCAACTCCATCACCATCAACATGGTGACTTTGCCAATTATGCATCCATGCGCCACCTCTTTTGCTAGCTCTGCTCTCAAGATCAAGATAGACTCTAGCTCTCACTTTGCCATCAACCAAGATGTCATATGAAGTTGCTGTATCATGCCAAAGTTTCTCACTATTTTTAACAAACTCTATGCCAAAAAGTGAATTTAAAAACTTAAAAAGCCCCTGTACTACTGAGTTTTGTTCAAAATATGGACGATAAAGCTCTTGATCATAATCATACTTTTCTTTTTTAAGTTTCTCAGAATAAAATCCAAGATCATAGCTCTTAAGCTCATCAACATCAGCAAACTCTCTTAACTCTTCAAGCTCTTTTCTTGCCACTGGTTTTGCTTTAGAAACTAACTCTTGCAAAAACTCAACTACACTCTTTTCATCTTTTGCCATCTTTGGGTGCAAAGAGTATTGGGCAAAATTGTCAAATCCTAAAATCTTAGCTTTTTCATCTCTTAAACGCATAAGTTCGTCTATGATTTTCCCATTTTGAGGAGCTTTTGTAGTGAAAGCTCTATATAACTCCTCTCTTTTTTCTCTGTTTTGTCCATAAGTCATATAGGTTATATAAGAAGGCATTTGAAGAGTAAATCTATACTTTTTAACTCCATCTATCTCACATTCATAACTCTTTTTATCTTCACTACTTAAGCCTTCAACATCACTCTCATCTAATATAAGCTCATACTTTGCTATTGCATCAAGTAGATTTTGAGAAAACTCATTTGAGAGTTCTGACTCTCTAAGATTTATCTCTTCAAGTCTAGCTTTTTTATCTTTATTTAAATTTGCACCGCTTAATTCAAAATTTTGCAGATTTAACTCCAAGACTCTTTTTTGCTCTTGATTTAATCTATCTTTTTTATCTTCTATAGTTTTAAATGCCTCATAAACTTCAAGATTTTGAGAAAGTTTAGTAGAATATTCCGTTATGATATATAGAGCCTGAGTATAAATCTCTTGAGTTTTTTCACTATTGTTTACCGAATTTAGATGACTAAGAGGTGTAAAAAATAGCTCCAAGTCTTCATCCATGAGTTCCAAAGGCTTTACAAAATTTGTATATGTTTTATCTTCAACCTTAAGTAACTTTTCTATTTTTTCATTGTTTTCATCAATCTTTTGTTTCAGTTCATCTACAAAATTATCCAAATCAACATTAAACTTCAAAAACTTATCCATATATATCTCCAAATTTTTTTGAAATTATAGCAGGTATTTAGAAACTAATCCAAAATAGGCTATAATATCGTCCCAATTCAAAGGATTATATAGATGAAATATGACATTATCGTAGTTGGCGGCGGTCACGCTGGTATAGAGGCTGCACTTGTTAGTGCGAGGCTTGGACACAGGACTTTGCTTTTAACTATGCTTGTTGAGCAGATTGGTGCGGCTAGTTGCAACCCTGCTATAGGTGGGCTTGCTAAGGGGCATCTTGTCAAAGAAGTGGATGCACTTGGCGGTCAGATGGGCATCACCACTGATGCAACGGGAATTCAGTTTAGAATCCTCAACCAATCAAAAGGTCCGGCAGTTCAAGGAAGTCGAGCTCAAATCGATATGGATAGATATAGAATCTTTATGCGAAACATAGTTCTAAATACAGAAAACCTAAATGTTTCCCAAGAGATTGCACAAGAGATTTTGAGCGATGATTTGGGGGTTACTGGCATCAAAACTCACCTTGGAAATATCTATATAGCCAAAAAAATCATCCTCACAACCGGTACTTTCATGAAAGGACTCATACATATAGGGCAAAACAAGCAAGAAGCAGGAAGATTTGGAGAATTTCCGTCTGTTAATTTGTCTGATTCTTTGCGAAAACTTGGATTAAATTTAGGACGACTAAAGACTGGAACTTGTGCTAGGATTGACGCAAAAAGTATTGATTTCTCAAAGATGGAGAAGCAAAGTGGAGATGAAAATCCAAAACCATTTAGTTTCAGAACAGATAGTGAATATTTCAACCCTCATCAACTTCCTTGCTATATAACTTATACGAACAAAGGCACACACTCTATCATAGAGAGTAATTTTCACAGAGCACCTCTGTTTACTGGTCAGATAGAGGGAACTGGACCTAGATATTGCCCAAGCATCGAGGACAAAGTAAACAGATTTAGCGATAAGGATAGACACCATCTTTTTATAGAACCACAAACAAAAGAGGCAACAGAATACTACATAAACGGTCTAACAACATCTCTTCCTGTTGATACTCAACTAACCATGATAAGATCTATAAAAGGTCTTGAAAATGCCAGAATTGTACGCTTTGGATATGCCATAGAGTATGACTATATAGACCCGACAGAGTTAAAACATACGCTTGAAACCAAAAAAGTAAATGGACTCTATCTAGCTGGTCAGATAAATGGCACAACAGGGTATGAGGAGGCAGCAGCACAAGGATTGATGGCAGGCATAAATGCAAGTCTTAGCATAGAAGAGAAAGAGCCTTTGATATTGCGAAGAGATGAAGCCTATATCGGTGTTTTGATAGATGATTTAGTCACAAAGGGCACAAAAGAGCCATATAGAATGTTCACAAGTCGTGCCGAATATCGTCTGCTTTTAAGAGAGGACAATGCCGATATAAGACTTAGCTCATATGGATACAAACTAGGCTTGATTGATGAAAAAACTTATGACAAAATAGTAAAAAAACAGTTAGAGATAAAAGAGGGTTTGGCATTTTTAGAAGAGACTATGCTAACTCCATCTAAAGAAAATATAGCTTTTTTAGCTACACTAGATGAAGATAAAATCACAGACAAAGTAAGTCTCCAAAAGATAGTGGCTAGAAAATCATTTGATTTGGAAAAACTTGAAAAACTCTCAGATATCTTTGAAAATTTTACAACTGATGCAAAAAAACAGATACTTGTGGAAGCAAAGTATAAAAACTACATCCAAAAGCAAAAGATGCAAATAGACAAAATGAAAAATATGATGAATATAAAAATCCCACCGATGATGGACTTTGGCTCCATATCCGGCTTAAGCAATGAAGTAGTAGAAAAATTAGAAAAATTCAATCCACCAACACTTTTTGCAGCAAGTGAGATAAGCGGAATTACACCTGCTGCTATAGATATACTACATATTTATGTAAAAATGAGTGCAAGAAGCAAGGAAGATTGATAATGGACACTAAAGTATGATAATACGCACAATAAAGTTTGATAACGGGATAATTTGAGGTGAAAAAGTATAAAGAGATTGTTTTAGAATTTATGATTCAAAATCAGAATGATACCTTTGTGTTTTTAATCAGTAAGAGGGTTAATTCCCCGATGCTTGCATCGCGGTAAAGATCAATTCTTTAACACACCCCTACTTTGAGCTTGCGAAAAAGTTTTAGCGTTCAGCTAAAAGGCTTGTCTCAGGGTTTTTGATTACTAGCATTTCAAAAATACATAAAAGATAAATCTTAGATTTTTTACAAAAAATCATGAAATAAGGGAGAACTTAGGTAAAGATGATTTTACTAAATTGATGGTTGTGATTCTTGGAAAATTGATTCAAGTGATTTAATTTATTTTGAATATATTTTAATATGTATAGAATTTTAAAAAGCTATAATTGAGTTGGAGAAAACTATGCAAAGGGGGTAATAAGATACATATAAAAACGCTTGAAGAGTTATCTGCTTTAGATAGGATATATGAAAGTAGAAAGTATTAAGTAAATTTTATAATATGGATTCAAAAACGGCAAGAAAAATAAAAGATAAAAATAGTAAAATAGAGTGGCTCTTGCAAAAGCTATGTGGAATAATGTTTTAAGGTATAGAAAACAATGCGGAGATATCTTTGGTAAACCGGACTTCTGTTTTAAGGGTAAAAAGATTGCTATTTTTTGTGATAGTAAGTTTTGGCATGGAAAGAAATTTTTAGAAGATGAGGGATTTAAGAAAAACTCTGATTTTTGGAAAAAAAAATTAAGAGAAATATTGAGAGAGATAAAGAGGTAAACAAAAGATTGCAAAATAAAGGCTTGAAAATGATACGATTTTGGGAAAAAAAGATAGAAATTAATACTATGCAGTGTATTGAAAAAATCAGGAAAATAATGGATAAGAGATGAAAAAATATTTAATTTTATCTCAATATAGAGATAACTCAAACTACAATAACTTTATTGGGATTTTATATCATTTTTCTAAAAAGCTCAAAAATTACATTCAATCAGGTTCAGAGTTCGTTTATTATGAACAGTCTAAAAAAGGAAAAGGTGTATATTTCGGTTATGGTAAAATAGATAGCATTTTTGATGATAAAAAAGTTCAAGATCACTTCTACGCCAAAGTGATTGATTATCAACCGTTTAAAAATGAAGTCCCGTTAAAAGATGCAAATGGAGCTCTGCATGAAAATAAAGAACAATACAATGCACAAAATGCGGTAAGATATACAACAAAAGAGGTTATTGAAAATATATGTCTAAAAGGTGGCTTGCGTAGTAAAAACAAGGCAGTAAGTTTTAAAACGAGAGCTAGGACGGTAGATATGCTTGGACGGCAGCAGATAGCCGGTATTCCTACTGCAATTAATGAATTATTTAAAAATGCACATGATGCGTATGCTGATGACGTATTGGTAGATTATTATGTTTCTGATGGGCTTTTTGTATTGCGTGATGACGGTCTAGGAATGACTTTAGATGATTTCATTAATCGCTGGCTTACACTTGGAACAGATAGTAAAGTAGATGTATCAAAGTCTTTGATACCGCCTCCTAAGGATCCAACAAAAGAAGAGCGTCCGTCTATGGGAGAAAAAGGAATCGGAAGACTTGCAATATCTATTATCGGACCCCAAGTTTTAATTTTGACAAGAGCAAAACGCTTTGTTGATAATAAAGAAAGTTATCATGATTTAGTGGCAGCATTTATTAATTGGAAAATGTTTGAAATACCCGGTGTAAATATCGATGAGATTACTATTCCGATTAAAACTTTTTCATCTGGCACTCTCCCTGGTGCTGGTGATGTTTCCGACATGATACAAGAAGTTAAAGATAACTTGCACCAATTATCAGATAAAGTACCGGAAGATTTATTTCATGCTATTTCCAATGAGTTAGAGCAATTTACTATTGATCCTCTAAAAGAAGCAGAGTTTTTGAAAGAACCTGACTTACGAGTTTCGAGCGGAACACACTTTTATATTTTACCTTCTGATCCTATTATCAAAGAAGATTTAGGAAATGAATCTGAGGGAAATTCGAAACTTCGTAAGCATTTACTCGGTTTTACAAATACTATGACACTGAATCATAAACCGCCTAAAATCAAAGCATCTTTTAAATGGCATAATCGTTCAGATGACCTTTCTATAGATATTATAAAACAAGATTCTTTTTTCACTCCAAAAGATTTTTTAAATGCTGACCATAGGTTTGAGGGTATTTTTGATGAATATGGAACTTTTCATGGAAAAATTACAATGTATGGACAAGAACCTCTCGAGTACCATTTGCCATGGAAAGATGCAAAAGGAAAAAAAATTGAATGTGGTTCTTTTTCTTTAAATTTTGCTGCAATTCAAGGACAAGCATCGGAAACATCTATGCCATTAGAAAATTATAAAATTTTAAAAGCTAAATGTTTTCAAATAGGAGGGCTCTATATCTATAAAAACGGTATTCGTGTTTTACCATATGGAGATATTGACTTTGATTTTTTAGAAATTGAAAAAGAAAGAACCTTAAATTTAAGAAGTTATTTTAGTTATCGTAGAATGTTTGGTGCAATTGAGATAAATCACAAAAGTAATAAAAATCTTAAAGAAAAAGCCGGTCGGGAAGGCTTCCAAGAAAATAAAGCATATCAACAATTTAAAAAGATATTGAAAAACTTTTTAAAAAGACTCTCTCAGGATTTTACCTATGAAGACGGTATCTATGCTGATCTGTATTTAAAAGAAAAGGAAGAACATTTAAAAGCAAATCACAGAAGGAAACAACAAGAAAAGAAAAAAAGTGAAAAACTAAAAAACTTTTTAGCTAAATTTAAAAGAGCTTTATCGAATATGCAGGCTCTAAAACATATTGATGAGGCAGATAATCTTATTAAGCATCTTCACGGTGAGATAGATAATAAACTTTCGTTTAGCGATAATGAAAAACTTGCTTATGAAATTATTGCAATTGAAAAGAGGTATTTGGAAAAGTTTAAAGAGATTGAACAATCATATATCATTTCTCGTCCAACCGGTGTAACTATCAAAACGAAAAAAGATAATGATCTTTGGATGACATACAAGTCTGAAAAAGACAATGCGATAGAAACGGTATTTAATCCTAAAAGACAAGAGATAAGTTCAATCATTTCTCAAGCAATTGAAACTGCACAGTTAGAGATAGATAGAAGAAAAAGGATAGAGCAGTCACTAGATGAGATATATAAAGAGACAAAAAAAGAGATCAATAATGAGAAGAAAACAGTTACTGAAAAAAAAGAAGAAGTGAAAAATGAGGTTGAAGAAGCGACAAAGCACAGTATTAAAACAATTGAGGAGACTATAAGAACCGTTGCAGACGATTTTAATAAAACAGATTTTTCGGGTATGAGTGAAGATGAAATAGCAGCTAAAAGACTTGAGTACGAAGAAATTATAGAAAAAGTATCTCAAAGGGAGAAAAAAACGCTTGAAACGATTAGTACATTACTTGAAGGAGTTGACTGGGAATTCGACGACGAAGGAAATATCGTCAGTAATCTTGATGTCCAAGAGGCTAATGAGAGAATATTAAGTGAAGTTCAAGAACAGCATAAGTTAGATATGGAGCTCGCTCAAGTAGGTATAGCGATCAACATCATTAATCATGAATTTGATAGTAG
This sequence comes from Campylobacteraceae bacterium, assembly GCA_026988975.1. Taxonomy (GTDB): domain Bacteria; phylum Campylobacterota; class Campylobacteria; order Campylobacterales; family Sulfurospirillaceae; genus JAADIZ01. Next base: position 5,520 of record JALSKH010000224.1, on the reverse strand, counting down.
CATCCGTACAGTTAGAAGAAATCTTAGACGATTAAAAGCATGGGCAGATGTTAATGAAAATATTGCAAGTATTTATAATGATGTCAGAAGTGGATTTGAACACATTGACGGTTATCTGTCTCTATTTACTCCTCTCAATAGAAGACTCTATCGCAAAGAGATAAATATCAAAGGATATGAAATATCCGATTTTATAGAAAATCTTTTTAAAATAAGGTTTGAACGACATGACATTACATTTAATGTGACGGATAGTTTTAGAAAACATTTAGAAAAAGGATATCCATCAACTTTTTATCCGGTTTTTATCAATCTTGTTGATAACTCAATATATTGGTTAAAAGGTTCTTTGATAAAAGACAAAACAATTACTTTTGATACATTAGATGATCATTTTATTGTATCAGATAACGGTCCTGGTATTAGAAAAGAGATGCGAGAAGTGATTTTTGACTTTGGTTTCAGTAGTAAACCGGGAGGTAGAGGAATGGGACTTTATATTGCAAAACAATCTTTGAATGAATTAGGATATGATATAAAGTTATTAGATACAGACAAGGGTACTACATTTGAAATTTTGAAAAAAGATGAAGAAAATGAGTGAGTTTATAGAATATTCAAAAGGTGTGATTACTAATTTTCTTCAAACGGTTGTGATTGTGGATGACGAAGCATTTTTTAATGAGGATTGTCAATCTCCTACTCAAATTTCTACCTCAACTGAATTGCCAGCTGCAATAGGAAGAGGCACTACCAGGGCAAGAAAAAAGCAGACTTCCGTAGAAGATAATAAACTACATCAACTTAATGCAAAAAAACTTTCAGATGGATTTGCCCAAAAAGGTCTTTTATGCACAACACTTAGACCAACTGGCAATGAGATACAAGTATATAAAGATATTTTAAAAAAAGCAGATATTGTTATTTTAGATTGGAAGTTAAAATCTGTAGAAACTGATGGAGAAACAGCAAAAGCTCTCATAAAGTCAATAATACAAGATACCAATGGCAATACTCAAAAATCATTACGCAATATTGTAATTTATTCAGGAGAAAATAACTTAAAGGACAAAATAAAATTAGTAAAAAATTATTTAGATAATGAACTCGGAGAGCCAGAAATGCCAGATGTTTATTCTTTAATTTATGATAATCTTCAAATTAAAATTTATGCAAAAGAAGCCACTCAAAGATATCCTAAAGATGAAGATGTCTTAAAAGACGAAAAAGGGCTTGTTGAATCTATAATAAACGACTTTACAAGTCAAGTAGCAGGTTTAATTCCAAATATGGCATTACAGTCATTAGCTGAGCTTAGAAAAAATACTCATAAAATTCTTGGAGTGTTTTCCAAAGAGCTAGATGAAGCGTACTTATCACATAGAATGCTACTTCCCCACCCCAAAGATGCTGAAAATTTCATGCTAGATATTTTTATTTCAGAAATACAATCAATATTAGAAGATAACACGCAAGTAAATACTGCATTAAATATTGATCAGATTATGAAATGGTTTAATAAATATTTTAGTGATGAAAGATATAAAAGATTTTTTCTTGATGAAAATTATCAGTTTAATAATAATGATGATAATAATAGAATTATTAATACTTTTGATTTGGATGCATCATGTGATATAGGTACCGATGATGGGAAAAATAAAATCATAGAAAATAAAGAAAAATTATTAGAACTTTTACAAAATATTTTTGAAAATGGGTACTGTAACCTTAATGATAAGAAAGAATGTGATCCAGCTATCAATTGTAGACTTCTTGAAGCAAAAAAGAAAAAACCAATAAAAGATTTAACAAAATATTTGTTTTCAGATAACAATAAAGCTGAAAAGCTTGAAAAAGAACTTTCTATATTATCCACAATAAAAAAACAATATGATTCTCCTGAACCAATTATGACCTTAGGAACAGTTATAAAAAAACAGTATACTGATTCGTATTTTATTTGTATTGTTCCAAGATGTGATGCTGCTAGAATAAAATGTGGAACAGCACCCTTTATAATTTTACCGTTAACATTAAGAGAAGAGACAGCAACAAATAAAAAATTTGAGTTAATTATACAAGATAATAAATATAGAAAATTTGCTATAGATTATAAAACTGAAAATCTTGCCGTTATCATACTCAAGAAAAAAGATGGGTTTGATACGGAACCTCTTTTAGCTAAAAAAGAAGGTGATTTTTGGTATTTTTTTGATGATAAAGATAATAAATATATATGGATTTCAAATCTTAAAAGAGATAAAGCACAAGCAATCTTAAATAAATTTGCCGCACAATTGTCAAGAGTTGGTTTTAATGAATCTGAATATCTTAGACGCTCTTATCAGTAGATAATAGGGTTTCTTTTAACTGCGAAGAAATATATTTGATGAACTTCGGAGGCAAAGCATTACCTATCATAAGTGCAACACCCGTTTTTCCTTTTGAAGTAGCAAATTTATAGTCTTTAGGAAATGTTTGAAGCAGAGCTGCTTCTCTGAGGGTGATAGCTCGATTTTCTTCAGGATGAATGAAACGCCCTTTAGAAGGGTTGTCGCATCCACCTGTAATTGTAGGTGCTACATCATCCCACTTCATTCGTCCGTAAACATCTTTAAAGCCTTGAGGGTACTTAAGATGACAAGGTCTCCAATACTCTCTTGGTGTATCGCTTCGGCTTCCCCCGTCTTTTGGTAAAACTTTAAAATAGTCTAGCATTTTTTGTGTTCTTCTTGTTTTCCAATCATGAAGTATATCACCGCTGGTTCCTACGGGAGGTAGTGTATTTTTTCCTCCTATAGTATCTTTTACGGTTTTCTTTTTCATGTTTGGTTTTTTAAGAGTAAACGGTCTTTCTTTAACCGTTGCTAATGCCATTCTCCTTCTGCGTTGAGGAACACCGTAATCTGCTAAATTAACTACTTGAACCGTATCATCATCTACATGGTATCCAAGTTCTTTTAACTCATTTAAAACTTTTTTCATTCGATCATCTTTTGCAAGACCGGGTACATTTTCCATCATCACGGCTTTTGGTAAAAGTTCTCTTACTAAGCGCATATATTGAAATACTAAATCATTACGAGAGTCATCAATTTTTACTTTACCGTTTTTGGTACGCATTGAAGAAAACCCTTGGCAAGGAGGACAACCAGCTAAAAGATCAAGCTCACCTTTTTTTAAACCAGTTAGTTTAAATATCGTTTCAGCAGTTAAATCTTTAATATCTTGTTTAAGGATATGAGGAACTTTTTTAGCATGGTTCATTTTAAAAGTTTCTATTGCTACTGGTTCAATATCTATAGCTAATAATGTTTTAAAATCAGCATCATGCAAACCCTGTGTTAAACCGCCTGCGCCGCAAAAAAGGTCTATAGCCATTAAATTCACATTATCCCTTTATTTAAACTATGTTTATAATTATAGCATTAATAAATTTATTTTAAGTAAGTATACACTCAGAACAAAGCATTTACAATGATTCAAAGTTATTCTCAAACTTTATTGGATGTGACAATGAGCGATAAAAAATAGCTAAATTAGCTATTTTTTATCCACTTCTTAGCATCCTCTAGCTCGTCAAATTTAAAAGTTTTTACTTTTGCACTGACAAAATGGCTCGCTACATGTTCGGCAAATTCTCCGATTATCGAGTCTGTGACAAATGCTACATGTGAAACTTTTTTCTCGTGATTATCTATAAACTTCAAATGCCTTATAAGTGCGCCAAACGAATCCCAACCGGGAAAAGATTTAGTATAGATAATGATACCATTCAATTTTCCATGCTGTTTGATAAATGGGTTTATAATCTCATTTGCAAAATCAAAATCTTCTTTGCTTAATGCATCTATCGGCTCTATGATAGCTATCGCTTCTTTTTCGTCTAATATGACTTTTAACATTTTGACTCCTTTCTTTTTATTAACTGACCTTATTATAGCACTTTTTTAAGATATTTCTCTTGACTTTTGAACATATGTTCGATATAATTTCGCACATATGTTCAAAAGGCTATGAAATGAATCCTTGCGGAAGAAGACGAAAAAATAGAAATATCAATGCTGATCATAGTGAGATTTGCTTTAAACCTTGTGGGATTAGAGGAGACTTGCTAGAAACTGTTGCCATATATGAAGATGAGATGGAGGCGATAAGGCTCTCTGATTTGAAATCTTTATATCAACAAGAGTGTGCAGACAAAATGAATATCTCTCGTCCTACTTTCTCAAGACTCATAGAATCAGCTAGAAAAAAGATAGCTGATGCCATTTTGAATCATAAAATTTTAGAAGTACAGGAGAGACAAATGAGTGAAAAAGTAGTAGCGTGCAATAATGACAAATGCGTTAAGAGAAATGAGTGTAAAAGATACCAACTCTTTTTAGATGGAGACAAAGAGTTCACAACAAACAGTGGCACCCCACAAAAAGGGTGTAAAAAGTTTATCCAAAAATAAGGAGACTATCATGAGAGGAAAAGGACAAGAAAGAGGCTCAAGAGGTTTAGGAGCAGGAAGAGGCAATGGCGCAGGCAACGGCATGGGTAGAAGAGATGGGACAGGTGGAAGAAATAGAAATACTCAAGCCTGCCGTGGAAACGGTGTAGGCTTTGGTGCAGGCAACGGCAGAGGGAATGGTGCAAATAGAAACCAAAATGCAAATAGATAATCTAAAAATCACAATCGCAAGTGGAAAAGGTGGAACAGGAAAAACCACCATTTCCACAAATCTTACATCATATCTTGCCAGCAAAGCTCAAGAAGTTGTGCTTTGTGACTTGGATGTAGAGGAGCCAAACTCAGCACTATTTATAAAGTCGTCTCTTAAAAATGAGCAGATTTGTAACAAAATGGTGCCAAAGTGGGAAAGTGAGGAGTGCATACTCTGTGGAGAGTGTGCAAAAGTATGCAATTTTAATGCTATCGTAGCACTCCCCTCTGAGATCTTGGTTTTTCCTGAACTTTGCCATAGTTGCTATGCGTGTAGCGAACTATGTCCAACAAACTCACTTCCTATGAATCCTCAAAAAATCGGAGAGATAAAAGAGTATCAAGCACAAAACTTCAGTTTTATAGAGGGTAGATTGGATTTGGGGCAAGAGATGGCAGTTCCTATGATATCCCAAACTATCGAATATGTAGAGAAGAATTTTAAAGATTGTATAAAAATCTTTGATGCACCTCCGGGAACCAGTTGTCCTGTCATAGAGGCTAGTCGTGAAAGTGACTTTGCTATACTCATCACAGAAGCCACCCCTTTTGGACTAAATGACCTAAAACTCGCAGTCGAAACTATGAGAGTTTTGAAGCAAAAGTTTGGAGTCATCATAAACAGATATGGCATAGGAGATGATAGTGTTGAGATTTATTGCAAAAACGAGGATATACCGATAATCACAAAGATAAAAAACGATAAAGAGGTAGCAAAACTCTACTCAAAGGGAGAGTTAATCTATCCAAAAATAGAGCATTTTAAAAGCTCTCTGGATGAAATCATCTCGTTTATAGGAGATATA
>JALSKH010000223.1 GCA_026988975.1 Campylobacteraceae bacterium | reverse complement strand
AGCTACATCTGCTAGCGGACTTAACCTCTCTAATCCAACTGCTTGTTCAAGAGCGATCGGAATCATACCAGCTATCGTTCCAAATGCTGTCATCATGACCGGACGAAATCTTACTGTTACGCTGTCTATCGCGCTTTGAAATGGGGTTTTCCCCTCTTGTTCATTGTGTTGATAAAAGTCTATGAGCAAGACTGCATTTTTGATGATGATCCCAAACAGAAGCAGTATGCCAAGCAGACTCGGCAGACAGCTAGGTTTATCAAAAAGAAACATTCCCCATGATGCCCCTATGAGTGAAAGTGGCAAGACAAGTATCATGATAAATGCCATCCTGATTGACTTATATATCGCTATCAAACTCATTATCAAAACTATAACACCTAGTCCTATAGCCTTTGCCATTCTTTTGAAGCTGTCATTTATCTGTACTATATCGCCAGCTTGCTCTACTATAAAACCATCTTTTCCTACACTTTTGAGAGCCTTTAAAGCATCATCTGTTAGGTGTGTTACTGGTCTTTTTGCACGATATCCATTTACATCCAAAGAGTAGAGCATGTTGTCTCTCTCTATCTTGGCATAAGTCAAACTTTTCTTGATAGTTGCGACTTGTGAAAGCGGAATCTCTCCAAATTTTGTGCTGATTGGCAAAAGTTTTAGAGTCTCTAAATTTTTAGTAAATCTATCTTTTAGATATATCCTTACAAGCTGGGTATTCATGGATTCTAAATTTGCATTTAGTGATGCAACTTCTCCTTTTATAGGTATCTGCATCGCTATACCAAATGGTGTCAATCCATACTTCAAAGCCTTGTTTCTATCCACATCTATGATGTACTCTGTGAAATCTTTATCCCAACTTGTAGAGACTGATGTAAGCCCTTTTACTGTTTTCATGGCTTTTTCAATCTTTTTGGAGTATTGGCTCATACCATCAAGCGTAGGTGCGCTGATTCTTGTATCGACTGTTGCTTTTATGCTTGAAACTGCGGTTGCCCCAAAGTCATATACATCATCTCTTTTTAATCCTTTTAGGGTTGCTAGTTTTGTCCTTATCTCGTTTTCCAACTCCCATAGATTTTTCTTTCTTTTAAATCTATTGACTGCATTTATAGTGATAGTGGCTTCTGTTGGTAGATTGCCACTCCCTAGACTCAGTACTCCTGGTTCACTTCCAAATGCGATAGAGCTTCTAACTGTCCACGGCTGCTTTTGTAGCCATTTTAAAAATGGTTTCAATTTTGCCTCTGCAGTATCTACGGTTTCATTTGCACTAAAGGCTATATTAGCTTTTATGATGCCTGTATCCATTGGAGGCATCGCATCTCTGCCGATAGTTGGCATTATATTTCTCAAACTAAATGCTAAAAATGCAATAACACCTACAGTCAATACTACTCTTCTTAGAATTTTCCAACCACTATTTGAGAATTTTAAAATCCCCTCATACGGCTTAACAAGCCTTCCAACTGTATTTTGGTAAAACCACTCAAAAGCATTCTCTATCTTCGTCTTTTTTGTTCCATTTTTATATAACCATGCTGAAAGAAGCGGTATAAATGTAACAGACAAAAAGTAGCTAACAAGCAGTGCGATGATAAGCGTTTCGATCAAAGGCTTAAATATCTTTTGAGGAAAACCACCCACGAACATAAGTGGAAACAAGATAGCAATAGTCGCCAAAGTTCCAGCAAATACAGGACTCAGAACCTCTTTTGTACCATTTTTTATGGCTATTTGCAAATCCTCTCTGTTTTTAACCAAATGCCTCTCTATATTTTCTAGCACCACAACTGCATCATCCGTGAGCATTCCAAGCGCTAAAATGATGGCAGTATAGATGACGATATTCATCTCTCCACCAGTTAACCAAATGATAGCAATAGTAGTAAAAAATACCATCGGAATCGAAAGCCCAGCAGCAACAATAGCTCTGAAATTTCCCAAAAATAGCATGATAACCAATAGAGTATATATAACGGCATCTCTTAGAGCTTCGAGCATATTTGTATTTGCTTGTTCTATCAAATCTCTTTGGGTGTCACTTATCTCAAAGTTTATATTTGGGTATTTTACTTCTAGTTTTTTCATCTGTGCTCTTGCGGCTTTGCTTACATCAAGCACACTTCCACCAGGTGCTCGTTGGATTGAAAGAGCTATAGAGTCTTTGCCGTTTCCTATATATCCACTTGTTCTTTTTTGATAAGACCACTTGACTTCCGCTATATCTTTTAGCCTTACATTTGGCTTTATAAGTAGATTTTCGAGATTTAAAACATTATCTTTTTCACCATATATCGTTACTGTATAAAAACTATCTTTACCTTTGATGAATCCGATAGGAATGTCTCTGTTTTGAGCCATGATGGCCTTTGTAATTGTTCCAAAATCAACTCCGTACTTTTTTGCTTTAAATGGGTCTATGTTTATGTTTATAGAACTTTGATAACCTCCAAAAACTTCTACATTGCCGATTCTTTTATCGCTTAGAAGATGGGGTTTTATAAAGCTGTCGGCAATCTTTCTAATTTCACCTAGATTTATAGATGAATTTTTTGGACTCAACGCTATAACATCCACAGGAAGAGTAAAATCACCCGCAGTATAGATGGCTGGATTTAAGCCTGCTGGAATCTTCGCCTTTGCTATATTTAGTGCGTTTGCAACATCAACTGCTGCGGCATTTAGACTCTTTTTGTATCCAAATTGTGCACTTACTATTGACATATTTGCAACATTTACACTGCTTATATCTTCCACTTCGCCCAACCTTGCAAGCTCTTGTTCTATCGGTTTTGAAACCGTACTAGCTGCTACTTTTGCAGTAGCTCCCGGAACTTTTGTGATGACTACCACTTTTGGAGGATTAGCATCAGGGAAGAGGTTTTTTGGCATCGTTGTAAGTCCGATTATCCCCATGATAAAAAAACCAAATATCAAACTATAGAGCAGATACGGTCTTTTGTAAAAATATTCAAATATCATAATCTTTTCCTTTAGTTTGTTGTTATTTTTATACCGCTAAGAAGTTTCAATAAAATATCTTGTTTTGCAACAACAACTCTATCTTTTGAATTTACTCCGTTGACTACGACACCCTGCTCGCCATTTGCTACTATTTTTACCTCTTTTGGTGCCGCCTTATCTCCTTTAACAAGCAAAACAAAACTTTTGCCCTCACGATTCAAAATCGCATCACTTGAGAGTTTGTAACCTAACCCGTCAAAAATTACGACGGCTATATTTACTCTTTGGTTGCTTGCCAAACTCTCATCTATATTTGCAAGATACTCTAAAAGTCCATTGTTTGTTGTATTTAGTGCGTTTAAGTTATATTTTTTGCCTTTAAATATGATCGATTTTGCACTTATGCTTGATGGTAAACTTACGAGTAGATAACTGTTTGATTTTGCGCTTATACTTACAAGTGGTTTACCCGGCATCGCTACATCGCCTACATTTGCTAGATTTGTTACTATTCCGTTTACTGGAGATTTGATAGTCGTATATGATAGTTTGTTTTGTATAGAAGAGCCATTTGCTTGAATCTCTTGGATTTTATACTTTAGAGTTTTTATGCCTGATTTTATAGCCTCGATATTTGTTACTTCTCTATCTGATTGCTCTACACTTGCACCTTTTACTTTTAGAAGCGCTAGCGTTCTTTTGTGTGTACTTCGTAGATTTTTTAGGGCGATTAGTTTTGATTTTAGTTGTGATTTCAATGAGTCTATGTTGTAGCTAAGTGATTTTAGTCCAACTCTTAGCTCTTTGTCATCTAACTTTACTAAGGTATCGCCTTTTTTAACTTTTACTCCACTTTTTACTATAAATTTTATCCTAGCACCTACTCGTGAACTTATCTTTACATTGTCATTACTTTTTGTTAAAGCAAGATATGGCAAAGTAAGAACCGCTTTGTTAAGTGTTGGTTTTACACTTCGTACATGCATGGCATAAGTTACTGCAACTGGCGTCTTAGCCTCTGATGCCTGTCTCTTTTTGATTACCTTCATCCCTGCAATAACCGCGAATGCTATGATAATTAAAATCATCAAATATGTTATCAATTTTTTCATCTTACTGTCTCCTCCCTATCTTACTATTTCTTTTAAATCATTTCCGTATATCACGGCTAATTTTGCTATATCTTGCCACTTTTGAGAGATTGTCTCATAGTAGCTTGTTTTTGCACTTAGCAACTTGTCTTCATACCCCATATAATCCTCTTCTCTCATCCTTCCTTCATTAAATGCGACTTTTGCATACTTAAGCAAATCCACATTTTTTTGGATATTTTTCTTTTTTAGCTTACTTGATTTGTCTAAAAGAGTTAGGCTGCTTTGCAAGGATTTTATCTGCATTTTTAGTTCCATCTCACTCTTTTTTAGTTTCATTCTATTTTTCATGATGGCGATTTGTTTTAACTGCATATCTACATCTTCACCTCTGTTATATAGTGGCATTTGGACTCCTAGTTGATAGTATCCATAACCTCTGTGAACACTCTGCCCTAAATTTGAATCATTTTGAGCATAATTTTCGCTCCACATTACATTAAAAGCAACTTTTGGATAGTATCTTTTTGCTTTTGCAGCTTTATAGTCGCTCATGGAAGCATTTATGACTTGAATAAGCGGTTTAAGTGCGAAAATATCTCCACTTTTTACCTCTGAAATCAATTCCATCTTTGCTGGTTTTTTTATCTCCAATCCTGTTAGATTTTCTATATTTGACAAAAGAGTGCTTTTTTTGATCTCTACACTATTTATCGCGATATCGATCCTATTTATACCCTCATCTATCTTGTCGATAGCGATTCCCGGGGTTCTTCCTGCATCAACTGAAACCTGTAAGTTTTCTTTTGTTTTGATAAGAGATTTTTTTGTTGCATTGAGTGATCTTATCAAGCTGTCCAAATACTCCAAAGAGGCATTTGAGCCTAAAATCACTGCTTCATTTTGGTAAAAATTCAGCCTCTTTTTTAACTCTGCACTTTTAGCTAGATATTTTGCTTTTTGACTCAAATCTTTTAACTCTCTTACAAACAGAGGCATGCTAGCTTGAATGCCTACAACCTCTTTTGTATTTGAAAACGGCAACGGCTCATGCCTGGCTATAAGAGCTCCTGCTACTTTTGGGTCAAGTGGCAATAGGTTTGTCGGGCTGTTATAATGTGTATAGTTTCCAAACAGATTCACAACAGGATAATATCCCGCATTTACTCTGTCTTGGGCAACTTTTGCCATTTTTGAACTTATCTCGTCTATCTTTGTTGTTGGCTGTTTTTTGATCGCATTGAACATATCCGTAATCGTCACGGCTTGCAAATCAACTGCAATCAAGATACAAAATAAAATCCATATCTTCTTCATTATTTATCCTTTAGTAATTTTTGAATTTTTTTATCTATATATTCTGAGATTTCATCCATATCACATGTAGAGCATGTATCTAATCCATCCATCTCGTGAGCCATATCTCTTAGGTTTTTTGTTGTTACCATTAGATTTAGAGTGCCCATAATCATAAAATAGATTATCATGGGTACAACATCAAAAAAATCTCCAACTTCTTCGCCTCTTTTTAAGATATTTGTAAATAGAGTATATAGTTTTTTCATGTGCGAAAACAGAGTTTTCGGTATCTTGGCTCCACTATCGCTCAACTCTTTTAAAAGCAGAGATGGCAGATATGGGTGAGAATCAGAAAAAGATGCAAAAGTTTTTATGAAATTGGAAAGCTCTTGCTTCGGATTGTCAATACTTTTATTTTCTTTTGCCAAATGTTTATAAATCTCATCCAAAACTTCAATTATAACAGCTTCATAAAGCCCTTGCTTACTATCAAAATAGTAAAAAATCATAGCCTTGTTTAAATCACACATACTAGCCAACTCCTCCATAGAAGTTGAACTGTAACCCTTTTTTGAAAACAGCTTAGTAGCATTTCTAAGGATAAGATTCTTAGAGGCTACGGCATTTCTTTTTTTTATAATTTTACTCATATCGTCTCCTAATTAACTAACTAGATAGTTAATTATATACTTCTGCTACTTAAAGTAAAATAATTTTAAAAATTAAATTAGCTTTTTAGTATATCTACAATCTGATTTACATTTAAAAGCTTGCCTGCGCTTTTTACTACTCCATCGACTACAAAACCCGGTGTACTCATCACTCCATACTCCATGATTTTCACTAAATCTTCAACTTTTTCGACACTGTGAAAACCGCCGATTTGTTTTAAAGCCTCTTTAGCGTTTGCCTCTAATGCTTTGCATTTAGCACATCCTGTACCTAGTATCTCAATTTTCATAAATTTCTCCTATAATATAAAATTAAACAAGTATCCAATTCCAATGATACCTAAACCAACTATGCCAAAAAATAGCCCAATAAGTCTTACATGTAGAATCCTTTTTAGTATCATCGCCTCCGGTAGGCTAAGGGCTGTGATAGCCATCATAAAACTAAGAGCCGTTCCTAATGCCATGCCTTTTGAAGTTAAAACTTCAACCAAAGGCATAACTCCTGCTGCATTACTATACATCGGAATGCCGGCAAGAACCGCTACTAGAGGAGCAAATGGATTGTTCGGACCTGCATATTTTACTATCAAATCAGCTGGCACATATCCGTGTATAAATGCTCCAATTCCCACACCTATCAGCACATAAAACCATATCTTTTTAAAAATGTCAGCTGTATATTCCCAAGCTTCTTTAACTCTTTGCGCAGTTGTAAGCTTTATTTTGACTTCATCCAATTCACCCTCCATCGGTTTTACATCAAGCAAAATGTATCTTTCCATACTCATCTTACCTATCACAAAACCGCCTAGTATGGCCACCAAAAGACCAAATCCTATATATATAGCTGTAATTTTCCAGCCAAAAAGACCAAACAGAAGTGCTATGGCTATCTCGTTATTCATGGGACTACTTATAAGAAAACTAAAAGTGACTCCTAGAGGAATTCTAGCTTGGATAAAACCCAAAAACAGAGGAATCGCGCTACAACTACAAAACGGCGTTATGATGCCAAAAAGCGAAGCTAGTACATTGCCGTAGAATTGTGATTTACCCTGCAAATGTGCTCTTACATACTCGGTATTGAAGTGTGTTCTTAGATATGAAACTACAAATATGATAGCTATAAGTAAAAACCATATCTTAAAAGTATCATAAATAAAAAAGTTCGCTGTCCCATTTACTCTTCCGCTCAATCCCAAGATATCAACCGTAAGATAATCAACCGTCTCTTTCCACATATCGTGCCTTTTACAATATCAAATTTTTATCGTAATAGTAGCACAATATTTCTTATATATCAAGATATATTTATGTATTCTCTATATGTAGAGAATACACGATATTCCAAATCGTTCCTCTACAGACAATCAAACCTGTTGCAACAACTCTTTTTACCTTCCAAATACATTTGCTATCTGTTTGATCTGTTTGTCGCTGAGTCTTGATGCGTAGCTCTTCATGATAGAGTTTGAAGTTTTGAAGTACTTTAGTCTTTGGATAATTTCATCTTTTTTTAAATTTTTCACAACTCTTGAACGACCAAGAGCTCTTTTTTCAAAAGTCTTCCCATGACAGTTTTGACAAACTTTGATGAATGATGCAAAAAGTGCTACATGTAGAGCTAAAAATACAAAAAATATCTTTTTCAACACCCCTCCTCAACTTCATCTAAAACACTCATTACCGCACCAACTAAATACCCAAACTTTTGAAAGAGTGAGAGGAGGTAAGATGTGAG
>JALSKH010000222.1 GCA_026988975.1 Campylobacteraceae bacterium | reverse complement strand
TCATCTCGACAAAGTATTCAAAGAGTACGGTTTCATCCCGCGATGACTCATAGGTATTTTCTAACATCTCTTTGATGATTGGAGCATTAAATTCATACACACTTTGTGTATCTAATTTCTTAGCTATGTTTATGTTGCATGTTGTAAAAAGAGGATGCTCTTTTGCCAACACTGTAAAAAACGCCCCTGTTTGTAAAAAATAAAAGTTTTGTTCTACCAACAATAAAGCATCTTCTTCTAAAAGTACATTTTTCACACTAAGACCCTTTTTAATCCCTCTTTTTTTACCGTTGCATAGCTATCTAGATACTCCAAATATGCTATGAGGTACTTACGACTCAACTGTGGGTAATGTGATTTAAATATTTTAATATCCACATACCCCTCTTGAGCCATAATTTCTTTGAGGTGTGCCATCACTTCTATAAGGTTATCAAAAGTCACAAAAAGATTATGTTCCAAACGTTTTACTTTTTTTGCCACGGTCAACTTCTTCAGTGCCGTATCTCCCATTTTTCTGTCTATGTCCATCGCATCATAGATGTTATAAGGTGCTGGTGGTACAATGCCCCCTTGGCTCAAAGCTTCATACATTTTGTCACGTATCACTGACTCCACATCATCTATGTTTATATTGGGGTCTCTGTAGATACCATTGTCTAAAAGAAGCTTATTTTCATCACAAAGCTTTTGCAACACCTTAGAAATCAATGTTTCACTTGCCCACGTTATTTTAAGTGCTAAAGATTTTGCTGAGAGCATCGCATGAGGGTTTTTTACATAAATAGCAAAGATTTTCTCTTCTAGTTCTTTTTTTATGGCTTTAGGGTAAAGAAGGAGTCCTTTTTCATCTATGAAAATATCTTCTATCTCTTTAGCTATCTCTATGGCTTTGTCATGCCCTATGCCAAAGCGTTGATTTGAAGAGATGAGTCCAAAACCTCGTTTATGTGCCATCACTAAAAGTTCAAATGCCTGTTTAAAATCATAGGTATGCAAGGCTTTTAAAA
>JALSKH010000221.1 GCA_026988975.1 Campylobacteraceae bacterium | reverse complement strand
AAAAGATAAAAGTTTTCGAATTAACAAGTTAGTACTTCAAATTTTATATTTCAAATCTTACCCAAAACTAAGCTTTTGTGGGCACTCCTACTGTGTGGTGGTCTCAAATTAATGGTAAACATAAAAAGCATACTTAAGTTTACTTCTGCGGTTGGGATTGTTGTTTTTTTACTATTTTTAATTCCAGTTGCTTTGGGGTATTATGACTATGAAAATATAAATAGCTCTTTTTATGCTATCTTTTTTTTACTACTTCTAAATATACTCATCTTTTTTTCACTCAGAAACTACAAAATGTCATTTGGAGTAAAGGAGAGCATAGTATCTGTAAACTTGGTTTGGATACTGTTAGGAATCGGGGGTGCATTACCACTCTATTTACAAACTGGTATAGATTTTTCTAGTGGATTTTTTGAGGCAATAAGTGGCTTCACTACTACTGGTGCTACAGTATTTAGCGACATAGAGGATCTCCCTAGAAATATACTTCTTCACAGAAGCCTGATGCATTGGATTGGCGGTATGGGTATCATTGTGTTAGGTGTTGGACTATTTCCACTTATAAATCCAACCGGTTCACTTAGTCTCTTTAAAGCCGAATCTACAGGAATTTCAACAGATAAAATAACTCCAAGGATAAAAGATACTGCAAATAAATTATGGGGAGTTTATCTACTCTTCACTATAGCAAATATTTTATGTCTAAAATTTTTTGGAATGAATTGGTTTGACGCTGTAAATCATGCTTTTGCAACAGTATCAACGGGTGGTTTTTCCACAAAAAACAGCTCTTTAGGGTTTTGGGCAAATAACAATGGAATCATGTGGACTACTATATTTTTTATGATGATTTCAGGTATAAACTTTTTAGCTCATATTAGATTTTTAAGTGGTGATTTAAAAAGCTACAATCTAGAAGAGATAAAGTGGTATATCGCTCTTTTAGCTATTCTTTCAGCCCTCCTTGCTTTTTCGCATTTCAGCGGTTTTGCTACACTCTATAAAGATGTGCTACACTCAACATTTACAGTAGTTTCTATAATGACAACTACAGGATTTGCTTCGACGGATTACTCTACATGGAACCAAGCTTCCATAGCTATAGTTTTGATCGCAATGATAATAGGCGGAAATGCTGGTTCAACCGCTGGTGGACCAAAAGTGATAAGATACATCATCTACTTTAAAAATATATCCTTAGAGATAAAACGATCACTCAAACCAGACTCTATTATCTCTATTTTTATAGATGATAAACCTATCAAAAGCAATATAATCAGCTCCATATTTGGTTTTTTCTCCCTATTTATCTTGACCATATTTTTTGTCATGATTTACCTGTATGCTAGAGGCTATGATGAGATGACAGCAATCAGTACAGCCATGACAACAGTGGGAAATGTCGGACCTGGTTTTTCTTTGGTTGGTCCTGCGGAAAACTATACATTTTTCTCATGGTATGACAAACTTATACTCTCTGCTGCTATGATAATAGGAAGACTTGAGTGCTATACAGTCTTCATACTTCTTAGTAAAACATTTTGGAAAAAGTTTTAAATTTCAAAGATTTTCATAAAAAATTTCCATATCTGGATATTGAAGAGTTGATAATTTACTACTCTATATTTAATGGTCATCCTTTAATCGAAAAAATTGATTTATCAAAAGATTTTTATAAGATTATAGAAAAAGAGATTATAGAAAAAGTTGATATTTTAAGAAAATTTTTCATATATGATAAAAAACCAGAAAATCAAGAAATTATAGAAAAAATACTCTCAAGAATTTCAAAAGGCGATAGAAAAAGTTATAGTACATATAGTAAAGATAACATTTCTCAACCAAAAGGGAGGGAATTTTTTAAATATCTATTTGAAACAGGTATCATAAAAAAAGAGTTAAGTAGAGAGAAGCCACTTAAAAACGATAAAAAACAGATCCTCAAAAAGAGACTCAGACGATACAAGATAGAAGACAAAATACACATAAATAACAATTTTACAAGATTTTGGTTCACTTTTATACACCCTTTTTTAAAAGAAAACAGAGAAATATCCCTAAAAAATATAAAGATTTACTTAGATAAATTTATAAGTTTAGAATTTGAAAAACTATCCATTTTGCTTATCGAAGAGTTACATAAAAAAGAGAAGATATTGACAAGTGGAAGCTATTGGGATAAAGATATCGAAATTGATCTACTTATAGAAACATCTTTACATAAATTTGCGGGTGAAGTGAAATGGAAAAATAGTAAAACATGCAAAAATATACTCAATTCTCTACAATCAAAATGCAAACTTGCAAATCTACCCATAGATAAATACCTACTATTTTCAAAAAGTGGCTTCTCCAACGAACTCAAATCGAAAAAATACCCAAATGTCATACTATATGAATTAAAAGATTTTGAATATTTTCTTTATTAAATCTTATTTTTATTAATTACATTGTATAATAAATTAAAAATTAATTTAAGGGAATTTGTATGGGCATTTCAATTCATCGTTATGATGCAGTGATAGTCGGCGCGGGACTTGCGGGACTTGCTGCAGCTAGAGAGTTAGAGAGTCGTGGCAAACATGTGTGTGTTTTGACAAAGCTACATCCGCTAAGAAGTCATTCTGGGGCTGCACAAGGTGGCATCAATGCTGCTTTAAAGGGTGATGACAGCACTCAATCTCACATATTTGATACTATAAAAGGTAGTGATTATCTCGCAAATCAAGAAGCAGTCGAACTCATGTGTAGCAGTGCTCCCGAGACAATTAGATGGGTAGAGCATATGGGGGCTGCTTTTAGTAGAGAAAAAGATGGCACGATTGCACAAAGACCTTTTGGTGGGCAATCATTTCCAAGAACTTGTTACGCAAAAGATAGAACGGGACTCACTCTTTTGCAAACTCTTTTTGAGCAGGCTCACAGAGATGGAGTTGAGTTTTGGGATGAGTGGTATGTAGCGGATATCATATATAGTGGAAATGAAGAGAAAATTGTCAGTGGAGTTGTCGCTTACAATATCAAAACCGGTCAAAAAGGTATATTTTATGCAAAAGCTGTCCTGTTTGCAACAGGCGGATATGCTAGAAGCTACGCCACAAACTCAAATGCACACGCAAATACAGGAGATGGGCTATCTATCGTAGCAAGACGAGGAATTCCTCTAAAAGATATGGAATTTGTACAGTTCCACCCAACAGGATTGGCAGGAACTGGCATACTTATAAGTGAAGCTGCCCGAGGAGAAGGTGGAAGATTGTTCAACTCAGAGGGTGAACGATTTATGGAGAAATATGCTCCTGAAAAACTCGAACTCGGACCTCGTGATTTGGTTAGCAGGTCCATCACTAAAGAGATTTTGGCTGGTCGCGGAGTCGGCAAAGACAAAGATGCCGTATATCTTGACTTGACTCATCTTGGCAAAGAGAAAATCATGTCAAGACTTCCTGAACTTAGAGATTTAGCGCTCACTTTCTTGGGGCTAGATATGATCAAAGAGCCTATCTTAATCTCGCCGACTGCTCACTATTCGATGGGTGGAATTCCAACTGATGTTCATGGAAGAGTAAGATACGATATAGAACACAATGTCAAAAGCTTCTATGCTGCAGGAGAGTGTGCTTGCGTAAGTGTTCACGGTGCCAATAGACTAGGTGCAAACTCACTTCTTGAAGCTATATTTTACGGACGACATGTAGGTCAAACTATCATACAGGATTTGGAAGAAGATAAATTTTTAACTCATAAAAAACCTGATGAGAATGATGCAAATTTAATGGTAAAAGAGATAGACAAGTTGTTGTCTTCATGTGGAAGTGAGAGAGTACCTCTTCTTAGAAAAGAGTTGCAAATCACTATGACGCAAAATGCTGGAGTCTTTAGAACTGAAGAGAAGCTACTTAAACAAAAAGAGATAATAAAAGATTTAAAAGAGAGATATAAAAATGTAGGAATTGATGATAGATCAAAAATCTTCAATACCGACTTACAAGAGGCCATAGAGCTTGGTCATATGCTTGATTATTCTGCTTTTATTGTCGAGGGGGCGATTCTTAGAAAAGAGAGTAGAGGCTCACACTTCAGAGATGACTTTCCCAAAAGAGATGATGAGAATTTCTTAAACCATACTTACGGATACTTAAATGAAGATGGCTCCATTAGAGTTGATTATAAACCTGTCACTATCGGCAAATACCAGCCGACTGAGCGAACATATTAGGATATAAAATGAAAAATTATGATACAAAAAGGGTAAATTTTAAAGTTTTCAGATTCAACAAAGAAGTTGATAGATTGCCATATTATGAAAATTACTCATTTGATGTTGCTCAAGATGAAGTAGTTCTTGATATACTCAATAAAATCAAATGGGAAAAAGATGGCTCATTTAGCTACAGAAGAAGCTGCCGTCACGGTATATGTGGAAGTTGCGCTATAAAAGTAAATAACAAACCTGTTCTTTCTTGTAAAGAGAGAGTTTTTGATCTGATAGATATTTTTGGATATGAGTTGGTTTTTGAACCACAAGATATAAAACAAGCCATAAAAGATATGGTAGTTGACAAAGAGAGATTTTGGAGCAAATACAGCAGTGTCAAACCCTATCTTGTTGCCGAGATTGATGCTCATCCAAAATCAGAAAATATCATAAGCGAAGGGGAAGCTGACAGGCTTGATGAGGCTGACTACTGCATACAGTGTGGAAACTGCTTTTATGCATGTCCATCTATACAGGTAAATGGTGACTACATAGGACCTGCTGCACTCTTAAAAGCATTTAGATTTAACACTGATGTAAGAGATGAGGCAAAAAGAGATAGACTCGAAATCGTAAATCAAGAGAGCAAAGGCGTATGGGATTGTGTAAAATGTTATGAGTGTGCTGAAGCTTGTCCAAAAGACCTCTCGCCGATAGATAAAATAACCAAACTACACAATCAAATCTTTGAAGAAAATATGGCAACAGATAATGTTGCAACCAGGCATGCTGTAGGTTTTAAAGATTCTATACAAAAGCACGGTTTCTTAGATGAGGGAGAGCTTGTTAGATATTCTGAGGGAAATCTTGGGGTACTCAAACATGTTCCTGAAGCTCTGCATATGCTTAAAAATGGAAAATTGATCATGCCTTGGCAAATGCCAAAATCAGAAAAACTAGATGAAGTTGACAAACTCATCAAAAGTTCATCAACAGTAAAATTCAAATAAGGAAGCTTTATGGAAAATTTAAAATATGCATTTTTTGTAGGTTGCACACCAAAACAGAGTACACCGGAGCTTATGCAATCAACTCTAGCGATAGCAGAAGCATTCAACATAGAGCTTGTCGAACTTGTAGAGGCTACATGTTGTGGCGCTTCACATATGCAAGATTATGATGATTTTTTATCACTAGTGTTAAATGCCAGAAACATTTGCTATGCTGAAAAAAGAGGATTGACCATAGTTACTGTTTGTAACACTTGTCAATTAAATCTAGCAACAGCAAAGTATAGACTTGATAATGATGAGAGCTTAAAGCAAAGAGTAAATGCCAAACTAAAAGAGGTGGGGCTTGAGTACAAAGGAACTTCTGAGATAAAACACTTTTTATATGCTCTTATAGATGATTTTGGTATAGATGCCATCGCTTCAAGAGTAACAAATCCTCTAAAAGACCTCTACATTGCACCATTTTATGGATGTCACAATATAAGACCACACGAAGTTCATGGCTCATCAAACGGAAATGAAGATCCATACAGACCAACTTCACTAGACAGACTCATTGTCGCTCTTGGCGGTCACAGTGTTGAGTATGGACATAAAAACAAATGTTGTGGCTTTCATGTAGAACTTCAAGCACCAAAGACTGCAAACAGGATCTCGGGAAGTGCTATGCTTGATGCTATAGAAAACAGTGCAGACACTATGGTGACACCATGCCCACTATGTCATCTAAGACTTGATGTACAACAAAAAAGCATAAGTGAAGAGATGGGACAAGATGTCTCTATACCGATCCTGCATATGCCTCAAATGGTAGGACTTGCGATAGGAATCAGCCCTGAAAAACTAGGTATAAAACACAATATCGCAAAAGTGGACTTTGTATAAAATATTTAGTATAATAGGCTAAAAAGTTAGCCAAAATGATAGATGAAAAACTACTAAATTCTCTAAACACAGATGAAAAAGAGGCCTTCAAAAAAGGCCTCGATGATCTCATAAATCAAACTTATGTCATAGAAAATGAGTATAAACAGTTAAATGCCTCCTATAAATCACTACAAAATTTCATAGCTCAAATCATAGAAGTACAGCCAAATTCACTATGGGTTATAGATGCGGATGAAAAGATATTTTTACAAAACTCTGAGGCAAAAAAGGCGAACGGTCTTTTGAAACTTATATTAAAAAATCAAAATCAAAAAGAGATAAAATATGGTGATTTTTATTTTATTGTCAAAATTGTCAAGCAGAGTGATAAAACAATCATAAGTGCTACAGACATAACAGAAGAGAAGAGACAAGAGAGACTCATATCTATGGGTCAAGTTGCCGCTCATCTATCTCATGAGATAAGAAACCCTATAGGCTCGGTCTCTCTTCTTGCATCAACACTATTTAAAAAAGTAGATGTCGGAACAAAACCGATCGTCCTAGAGATTAGAAAATCTATCTGGAGAGTCGAGAGAATTATAAAAGCAACACTTCTTTTTACAAAGGGACTACGAGTAGATAAGAGTCCATTTTTACTAGATAAATTAACAGATGAAATTGAACAGTCAATATCTTTTTATACATATTCAAAAAGCATAGATTTTCATTTTAATCTACCAAAAATTGCCATAAATGGTGATTTGGAGCTTTTAAGTTTGGTATTTCAAAATCTAGTCTTCAATGCTATCGACGCTATAGAAGATAGTGAAGATGAACAAGGCACCATAGAGCTAAACTATGAACAAAATGCAAACTATCACATAATCAATATATTAGACAGTGGCAAAGATATAGAAGACGAAAATATCCTTTTTGAACCATTTAAAACAACAAAAACAAAGGGAAATGGTCTAGGCTTAGCTCTGGCTTTACAAATCATCAAAGCTCATAACGGAAAGATAAAAATCAAAAATAATCCAAAAAGATTTCAAATAGAGATAGGAATTTAATGCTACTAAATGGTCTAGGCATCTTCATATCAGACATTAAAAATTCTGCAAAAGATTTGATACCTATAGTCATTGTTGTATCTGTATTTCAAATTGTTGTAGTTAGAGATGTACCTCAAAATTTAACTTCCATACTTTTAGGTTTGGGCATAATAATCTTTGGCTTAGCTGTTTTTATTCGTGGACTTGAAATAGGAATTTTTCCAATAGGAGAAAATCTTGCCAATGATTTTGCAAAAAAAGGATCCCTGTTTTGGCTTTTGATATTCGCTTTTTTTATAGGTTTTTCAACAACTATAGCCGAACCAGCTCTCATAGCCATAGCACAAAAGGCTTCGATCATCAGTCAAGGCAGAATAGATCCATTTTTTCTTCGCTTATGTGTAGCTTTTTCGGTTGGATTTGCCATCTCTCTAGGAGTACTTAGGATTTTATTGGGTCATCCTATATCATACTATATAATTTCTGGCTACATACTGGTAGTAATCATAACCTTCTTTGCTCCCGTAGAGATAATTGGTTTAGCCTATGATAGCGGAGGGGTAACCACTTCAACAGTCACGGTTCCGCTAGTAGCTGCTCTAGGCATTGGTTTATCTTCAAGCATAAAGGGGCGTAATCCAGCTATCGATGGTTTTGGACTTATAGCATTTGCCTCTTTATTACCTATGATATTCGTACAGATTTACGGAATAGTTGTTTATGATTTTTTACCTCTACATGTAGAGAATATCTCCTTAACTCAAACAGTTGATATCTCATCGAGCCATAATATATCTCTTTTATATAAAATCATATTTGATTTTTTTAATGTAGCAAAAGATATAATACCCATACTCCTTGTCATTGGATTTTTTCAATACATAATCATAAAAAAACCAATTCCTCACTTACCGAAAGTAAGCAGTGGAATTTTTTTAGTAACTATCGGGTTATACGCCTTTATATTGGGTCTAGAACTTGGGCTCTTCCCCATAGGTGAAAGTATCGCATTTTCTCTATCTAAAATGAAAAATCTTTGGTATATATATCTATTTGGATTTCTAATTGGATTTTCTACAACAATGGCAGAACCTGCCCTCATCGCAATAGCATCAAAAGCAAATGAAATCAGCGAAGGAAATATCAAAAGTTTAACGCTTAGACTATTTGTTGCATTTGGTGTTGGCATAGGCATATCTTTGGGTTCATACAGAATAGTACAAGGCGATGCTATACACTATTATATAATTGCTGGATATTTAGTGGTAATAATCATGACATATTTTTCACCCAAATATATTGTTCCAATAGCTTATGACAGTGGAGGCGTAACCACTTCAACAGTAACCGTACCACTTGTCGCTGCTTTAGGTTTGGGACTTGCCCAAAATATAAACGGAAGAGATCCGCTGATAGATGGATTTGGGCTCATAGCTTTCGCATCTCTGTTTCCGATGATAACTGTTATGGGATACGGAATATTAGCTACATATTTATCAAAAAGGAGATAAAATGCAATTTACAGTTTTAGCTGCAATCATACCTGACGCACAAGAAGAGAGCGTTATAGAGATAGCAAAAAAAGCAGGCGCGGGAAGCGTTACTATACTACATGGTAAAAATATAGGATTAAAAGAGAAGAAAGTATTTTTTGGTTTAACATTAGAAGAAAATGTATCGGTACTTCTTTTCATTCTTCCTAAAAAAATATCTATTACGATATTTAAAACACTGAAAAAAGAGTTAAAACTTGACGAAAAAGAGAATAAAAATGGTATCATTTTGACCTTTGCTCTTTCACATTTGGCAGGAATGGAAGATGAAGAGATAGAACTCTTTGAAGAAGAGATTATCAATGATCTATAAAAGGAGAAAAAAATGTTAGTAGAAGATATTATGAGTAGAGACAATATGGCTATTATTTCACCTATGAAGCCAATAAGAGATGCTCTAAAAATGATGAAAGAGAGAAAAATAAAATCTCTCATAGTAGATAAAATTCGCCCTAGCGATGCTTATGGATTGTTAACTTACAAAAATATACTATTTTCAATCATATCTAATGATGGAGACATTGATCTTGTGAGAGTTTATGATATATGTTCAAAACCAGCATATCAAATATCAAAAGAACTTGATGTTAAATACGCTATATCACTCATGGTAAAAAGCAATGTCAAAAGGCTCTTGGTTATAGATCATAATAATTTAGAGGGAATTTTAACCATGACTGACATCATGGAAAACTATCTAGAAAAACTAAAATGATAAGCTTTCAGAGCACCAATACTCAGGTGCTCTGAAAACTAAAAACCGAAAGGAAGCTTATTTTTGGGCAATCTTTAAAAGATAAAAGTTTTCGAATTAACAAGTTAGTACTTCAAATTTTATATTTCAAATCTTACCCAAAACTAAGCTTTTGTGGGCACTCCTACTGTGCAGTGGTCTCTTTAAGGGTATTTAAGTATAAGGTTGTAACTTGCGAGCCAAAAATATCATCATAATATGCCAATCTATCAGCAGCAATATCCAACCTTAAAATAATAATATGAAAAAAATCTAATTTCTATGCTACTTTTACTAACTCTATACTTTTAATTTTTTCATCTATTTCATCTGAAACTTTTAGATATGTCTCGAGAACTATATCTTGTAGTTTTGAAGAAATAACGAGCTTCAGGGGTCTGTCTCCTGGATTTTCTCTTACTAGTCTATAGAGATCTTCTAGAACTGAGCTATCTTTTGCAAAATCTATGATTAGTGTTTTTGGTTCCTGTATAACCTCTATAGCTTTGGTATTTAACTTCTCTTTCTTGGCATCTTTTAGATTTACAATCTTTAGAACCCTTTTATTTATGCCTCTATCATCTCTGGTTATAGCCACTTTTAGGCATATCGGCTCCTCTTTATTCATCGTTTGGATTTTATCGAGATGTTTAGAAAATAGTGTTATCTCTATATTGCCATGAAAATCCATAAGATTTAAAATAGCAAATTTATTCCCCTTTTTACTTATCTTTTCAACTATCTCTTCAACTTTTCCTATAAAAAGTGCTGTACTTCCATCTCCTAAATTTTCTACCTCACTCGAAAGAGTATAGTTAATGCCATCGATCTCTTCTCTGTACTCATCAAGAGGATGACCAGAAACATAAAATCCCATAGTCTCTTTTTCAAACTCCAAGACTCTTTTCATATCAAACTCTTCTACATTTTCTATCTCTACATGTAGAGAGACAAGCTCTGCATCATCCCCAAAGAGTGAGTTTTCAGCCATCTTTTTAGCTCTTGCACACTCACTTGCAGTCTCAACTATCTTCTCTATATTTTCAAGCATCGACCGTCTTGTATAGGAAAATTTATCTAAACTTCCTGATTTTATAAGTGATTCTATAACTCGTTTATTTACTTTTGAGGTGTCTATCTTAGAGAGAAAATCATCCAAACTTTCAAACTTACCATCTCCTCTAGCCTCAAGTATCTTGGTGATAGCAGAAGCCCCCATGCCCTTTAGAGCACCTAATCCAAAGAGTATCGTCTCCTCGCCATCTTCATCTTTTATAGCGGTAAATTCAATCATACTACGACTAACATCTGGTGGAGAGAGCTTTATGCCAAGTCTTTTGACCTCATCTATATACTTCACTATTTTGTCTGTATTATCTTGTTCACTTGTAAGAAGAGCTGCCATAAACTCTTGAGGATAGTATCTTTTAAGATATGCTGTCTGAAAAGTTATCATAGCATACGCAGCAGAGTGTGACTTGTTAAATCCATACCCTGCAAATTTTTCAATCAATTCAAAAAGCTCTATAGCATGGGCGTACTCAAAGCCCTGCTCTTTTGCGCCTTGAGCAAACTCCTCCTTATACTTTTTCATCAAATCAATCTTCTTCTTACCCATGGCTCGTCTAACAACATCCGCTTTTCCAAGACTAAAACCACCAATCGCCTGAACGATCTGCATAACTTGTTCTTGATAGACTATAACACCATAAGTCGGCTCAAGTATCGGTTTTAGCGGCTTTGTAAACTCATCATAAAAATAGTCTATCTCCTTTACACCATGCTTTCTATCTATAAAATCATCAAGCATCCCAGACTCCATGGGACCCGGACGATATAGCGCCAAAACTGCGACTAAATCTTCAAAATTTGTTGGCTTCAATCTCTCGTTAAGTGATTGCATACCGCTTGATTCTATCTGAAAAAGTCCTATCGTATGTCCACTTTGAATCAACTCATAGATACTAGGATCATCAACATCTAGGGTATTAAAATCTATATCTTTATCATATCTCTTTTTTATCAATTTCAGGGCATTGTCTATCACGGTCAAAGTTTTTAAACCCAAAAAGTCAAATTTAATAAGGTCAACATCTTCAAGATAATTTAATGAGTATTGGGTAACAAGCTGTTGATCCTCACCTGATGGCTTATACAGTGGAGTCTTATACCACAACTCCTCATCACTGATAACAACTCCTGCTGCATGCATACCTGAGTTTCTATTTAATCCCTCTAGTGCTAAGGCAAACTTCCAAACCCTGGCTATTTGAGAGTCCTCTTCTATCCACTTCCTTAGCTTCTCCTCTTTTTGATAAGCTCCATCAACTTTTTTACCATTTTTCATTTTGCCATTTAGAGTTATGCCTAGCTCATCTGGTATGAGTTTTGCCATCTTGTCAGCTTTTGCATACTCAACCCCTAAAACTCTAGCTACATCTCGAATGACTCCTTTAGCTAAAAGTTTACCAAATGTGATAACTTGAGCAACATTATATCTGCCATATTTCTGCACCACATAATCGATAATCTCACCTCTTCTACTTTGGCAAAAGTCGATATCGATATCTGGCATACTTACTCTTTCAGGATTCAAAAACCTCTCAAAAAGTAGATCGTATTTCATCGGATCAATGTCAGTTATCTTTAGTGAAAATGCCACCAAACTTCCCGCAGCACTTCCCCTGCCCGGTCCTACTGGAATCTTTTTCTCTTTTGCTTCACGAATAAAATCCCAAACTATAAGCATATAGCCTGGAAATTTCATATCACATATCACACCCATCTCTCTTTTAAGACGAGCCCAATATATCTCATGTTGGCTTTCATCAACAAGCTTCAGTCTCTCTTTGAGTCCCGATTCGCACTGATATCTAAAGTATTCATCATCATTTTCAAACTCCAATCCCTCGGCTTTTGCATACTCTTTTGTAAATTTAAATTTCGGAGGGGTTGGGTCTCCTAGTTTTATCTCAAGATTACATTTTTCCACTATCTCCTGAGTATTTGTTATCGCTTCGGGAATATCAGCATACAAAGAAGCTATCTCTTGTGGTGATTTTAGGTAAAATTCGTGTACAGAGTGACGAAGTCGTTTGGGATCATCAAACTCTTTATTCATCGCTATACACATAAAAGCTTCATGAGCCTCTGCATTATCGGGCTTTAAGTAGTGCGTATCATTTGTAGCTATTATTTTTATACCTGTCTCCTTGGAGAGTTTTATAGTGCTGTTGTCGATAAAAAGTTGATCATTGATACCGTGCCTCATGATTTCAAGATAAAAATCATCACCAAATATCTCTTTATATTCCAAAGCCACCTCTTTAGCTCTCTCATAACCTTTTGAACCATTTTGTACATTTTTTGGATTGTTTATATTTAGATGCCAATTTACCTCTCCCTGTAAACAAGCAGATGAGCAGATAAGTCCCTCGCTATGCTCTCTTAACATCTTTTTGTTTATCCTAGGATAGTAGTAAAAACCATGTATAAAACTTTGAGATGAGAGATACATGAGATTTTTGTAGCCAATCTCATTTTTAGCTAGCAAACAAAGATGAAATCTCTGCCTGGTACTTTTGTCACCAATATCATCTTGGTTGTGTATATAAGCTTCCATACCTATGATTGGCTTGATACCAACGGAGCGCATAGTTTTGTAAAAATCAATAGCTCCAAACATATTGCCGTGATCTGTGATAGCCACAGACTTAACACCCTGAGCCTTAAGCTCATCGGCTAGTTTACCAATCTTATTGGCACCATCTAAAAGCGAATATTCAGTATGCAGATGTAAATGTGTAAATTCCATAATAATCTTTTTTTATTTTGATTTTACAGAAAATCTACTTAAAAGAATGTTGCAACTTTAAATTTCGTTCACCTCTTCGACAAATCTATCCATAAGCTCAAAAAGTTTATTACTAGACTCTTCTGCCTCTTTGAATCTCTGTATGATTTCATCTTTTTGACTTGATTGCATGCCGCATCCACTGCTTTTGACACACTCAAGATTTTGATTTACTTTATTGTGTATATCTTTATGAAATTTTTCCATACTCATAAAAGTTTTGCTATTTTTGTACTTTTTCATACCCTCGCCATAGTACCAAAGACCGAAATCACACTCTTGAAAACTCTTGCTAAGTTCATCACTAACAGTTCCATTTATAACTGCTGAGTATGCGTTGGATTTAAATAGTATGTGATTTATCTTAAACTGATCCATAAACATAGCAAAACTAGTTTTACTATTTATAGTCTCTACAAGAGATAACTCACTATCTAAACTATTCATAGAATTGAAAAATTCACTCATTGCTGTTGTTGATTTTTCAGATATATCTCTCATACTTAGAGCATTATTTTGTATATTTGATGCTTGTTGCTGCAACGAATCTATGGTTATAGATATCTCCCTAGTTGCTTTTTGCGTTCTCTCTGCTAGATTTCTAACTTCATCTGCAACCACAGCAAAACCTCTTCCATGTTCTCCTGCTCTAGCTGCTTCGATTGCGGCATTAAGCGCAAGAAGATTTGTTTGATCTGCTATATCATTTATAAGATAAACAACTGAGCTTATATCTTTTGAATTTTGATTTAGACTGTCGATATCATTTGTCGTCTCTACAACAAGAGAAGTTAAGTTTGATATATCACTGCTAGCATCTTTGAGACTATTTATGGTATCTGTGGACAATATGCTTGCACTTTTCAATTTTTCTACAGATTTACCCATATCTCCTTTGTAACTCTCCATGTCATTTATTATACTATTTAAACTGCCTTTTATACCACCATTTATCTTTGAAAATTCATTTGACAATACACCCATAATTTGATATTTAGCATTTGCCTTTAGTGCATTGATCGCTTTTTCTATAGAATTTGAACTTTTTATAAATTCACCATGAAGACCGCTAGAGAACATACTTCGATCAAAATCACCACTACTTACTGCTTCTACCGTATATCTACTCTCTCTTAGTATTGCCTCTATCTGATCTAGTGCATTATTTAAATTCCAAGCTATATTTTCTATCTTATTTTTATTGGAGTGGAGTATAACTCTGCCTACCAATATACCATTGGAGATATCTTTTAAAATCTTTTCAATTTGATTAAGCACCTCCTTACCATCATCTTTATCAGAGTTTTCAGGCAGAAAAAGAATTATAAAACTTGCACATAAAACTATTGTAGCAGCTATATACTCGGATATAAAAGCAAAATATCCTGAAGATAAGATTGATAAAACAAAATATACTAGAATGTTTATATTTTTTAATTTGTTCATATCTTACGCTCCCTTTTGAAGATTCATGACAAGTGCATCATATGTTGTATCATGCTCTTTTAAAAACTTTGCCAAAAGTGCTCCTGATGCTTCCATACCACCTCTTCTCTCGGCATCCACCAACAACCTATAAACTGGCTCTATCTGCTCTATCGCACTTCTTGGCGGCTTTCTCCTAAAAGAGGTATATCCTACAATATTTCCATTAAGATCATAATCAGCAGTTATATAGGCAAAAACCCAATAAAAACCACCATCTTTTCTAAGATTTTTGACAAATCCAAAAAACTCCTTTCCATTTTTCAACAAATCCCACAATAGTTTAAATGCAACTTGTGGCATATGGGGATGTCTTATGATATTGTGATTTGCTCCTATGAGATCTTCTGCTGTATATCCTGACATATCAACAAAAATCTCATTACAATAGGTTATAAAACCTTTTGTGTCAGTTTTGGAAACTATAAAATCATCTTGCGACATTATAGTTTCATTTTCAGTTATATTACTTGGTGCATCTTTTTTACTAAGTCTCTTTTTTTTGCCCATTTCACCCTTCTTTTGATCAACTAGCATCTATATTTTAGTCAATTTTAACACGACAGAAGTATCCTACAAAATATAATTTTATTATAAAAAAATATTATGTAAGTACCTATATCGCGAGCTTTGAGAATATTAACATAAACATACTAATCAAAAAATTAAAAAAAATTGTTAATTTTACAAAAAAATCTCTTTATATATATCTTTTGCAAAGCTTGTACTTAGAGGTTTCGATTCTATCATATGAAAATTTCTTAAACCATCTTTTTCTCTTTTAGCTCTTAAAAATAGACTCTGATTTAGGTTTTTTTGATAAAGACTATTTGCCAACTCATACATGTGAGTTACAAAAAAGATTTTTATATGTTTTTGCAGTAGTGCTAGTATGATTTGTTCTGATATCAAAGAGCCCTCTCTTTCATTTGTAGATGCAAAAGATTCATTAAATAAAATCATACCATTTGGTTTTATATTATCTATGATTTCACTCACTCTTTTGAGTTCTTCATCAAATTTTCCACTTTGCATGGTAGAGTCTTCCTCTTTTTTAAAGTGAGTGAAAAGAGCGCTACAAATGTTTATTTTAAGAGATTTAGCAGGTGCAAACATACCGCATTGTACCAGCAGTTGAGCTAAACCCACACTCTTTAAAAAAGTTGATTTTCCTCCTTGATTTGCTCCTGTTATGATAAAAAGCTCCTTCTCGTCAGCCTTGATGTCATTTGATACAATTTTTTTATCCATCACTAGAGATAAAGAGATATCATATAGAGATGAAGCCGAAAAAACTCGTAAATCTTGTGAAAAAAGTTGAGCAAAGCAGTATGGCTCATCTAATTCTTCTAGCTTCTTAAGTAGATTTAAACAACCAATAAAGAAAGCAATCTCCTTTCTCAAAGAATCAAAAAAATTCTCCACATGTGCTACTGCTTGAGAGAGCGAACTAGCGACATCATTTAGAGCCTCATCTCTTATATTTCTAAGCACTTTAGCGCCCGCGTCATCCCTTACATGTAGAGTATGCGAAAATCTCTTTGGTTTAAGAGTCAAAAATCTTCCAAACCATCCTTTTTTATGTGAATTATCTCTTCTTAGTATATACTCTTTTGAACCACTTGTATCACCTAGCTTAGCGCTTATCAAAGCTCCATTTGCAAACTTTAACTCTTTTAAATACTCTTTTATCTCCCTTAGGTATTTTTCATTCAACTCATCTTTTATCTCTTGAAAAAGCCTGATAAAACCACTAGATTCTAGTTTTTGAACATTTTTATCCGCTAAAATTCTTAATTCATCAAATACCCCCAAATACATCTCCATTAAAGAGACACTACTACTAAGCAATGAGCTTGGAGTTCTACCGAAGATACTTAGCCAATGGTCTTGCTTTTTCTTGATAGGCACTTGCGTCAGCTTGTAAATTTCTCTTGTTAAATTTTGATTTTTTATACAATCTTTTAGGATTTCTTGTCTATATAAAATCTCATCTTTTTCATGCAAACTCTGCAAAACTGCATTTTTTGAAATCTCATACAAAAATTCATCACCCTTTGACATCTCTTTAAAGATAGTCTCTAACTCCAAGTCTCGTACTAAATCTTTAGTTTTTTCCACTCTTTGTTTATCTAAACAAAAAGATCTATTATTGAACATTAGATATACATTCATTGTGAAATTCTTTGGATTATTTGCTCAAAGCTTAAGTGGTATTTTTTCGCTATAGAGTTTGCATATGCCAAGCCATCTGCTTTTTTTCTTACTATTTTAAATGTACGATTTTTTACATCATTATGATCAATCTCACAAACCATACTTACTGTTTTATCATTCATCTCTGAGAGTTCCTCTATAAAAGTCACCCAAACACAAAAAAGATCATCATCTATGATCTTTTGCATGATCTCTTTACTGAGAAAAAATGCATCACTTAGGGATGTTGATGAGAAAATCTCATTTAAAATAAGCAAATCCCCTTGCTTTGCTTTAGATAAAATCTGATGAATTCTAAAAAGATCATCTTGCAGTTTACTGCGAAGGTTTTTTATATCTTCTTCTCTCTCAAAATGCGTGTAAATATGCCTAGACAAGCACAAAACAGCTCTTTTTGCCGGAACTTGTAAACCCAAACTTGCTAGATAGTTTATCTGTCCAACCATGCGCGCAAATGTACTTTTTCCACCCTGATTTGCTCCTGAGATTATGAGTATTCGCTCCTTATCGTTGAGATAGTAGCTATTTGTGATTATACTTTTTTTCTCAACCAAAAGTTTACGAGCAAGAGAGAGATCATAGCCATCTTCTACATCAATGCTACCGTCATCACTAAATCGTGGAATGCAAAAAGAGAGATTTTCTTCATAAAACTCTTTTGTAAATTTTATATATGAGAGATAATACCAAACTTCATGAGAAAATCTTTGTATTGTTTTGTCCATAAAATCATGAAAATTTTGATAAAAACTATCTAGTTTTAAAAACTCTTTCGGATAGAGCTTAAAAACAAACTCCAAGATTTTTGCATCAACATGGTTTGCACTGCTGTTTTTTTCAAATTCATTTTTATGCTTTTTTCTCGTATCGTCCTCGAATTTTTGAAAAAGATTCTTGATTTTTTTAGAAAAATCTTCCTCGTCATCATATCTTTGCACACTAAATTTGATACCATCTATCGTGATGTTGTAGTTTAAAGAATCCAACTCTTTTTGAATCAAAATTGCCTCAAGAGAAAATTTCTTAAAAAAGTCACTATCTATATAAGCTTGCATATATTTTTTAAATAATTTTAATCCATCAGAATGGAAATCTAGTGCATTTAGTGTCGTTATCAAAGATTGTATAGTTTCAATGTACACAATCGACATTTGTAAAAACCAAATCTTCTTATACTCTTTATAATCAATTTTACTTATCATTTTTTGATATCTGTTTACCTGCAACATTCCATGCGTAAACTCTTCTACCACATCAAAAATTTGTTGTTGTTGCAAATCTTTTAATATCTCTTGCCTATATCTAATGCTATTTATATCTTCCAAAGGAGTATAAAAAAACTCCTTCAAATCATAATCTTTACCAAAAGATACAATCACATCAATAATTTGCTTTAAGTTTAAATCCTTGATAAAATCAAGATTACAAGAAATAGAAAAGCAAGATATATCTTGATCATATAGTATGCTTTTAAACTCTTTCATAATTACATACTGCTTCCTGCAAGATAACCGCTTGCCCATGCCCAATGCAGGTTATATCCGCCACAATCTCCATCGATGTCAAGCACTTCTCCTGCAAAAAATAAGCCTTTTTGTAGTTTTGACTCTAATGTTTGAGAATTTATCTCCTTTGTGTTTATACCGCCAGCTGTTACTTCTGCGCTTTTGAATCCTCTAGTATCCTCTACATGTAGAGTCATATTTTTAAGAAAATGTACTAGAGTTACTATATCTTTGGGATTTAATTTATCTGCCTCTTTTATCTTTAGTGACTTTTCAAAATATAGTGCTAATTTTGAATTTATAAAACCATTTAACCAAAGAGAAACACTTTTGGCATTTGAAAATTTCAATCTTTTTTTCAGTAAATTTTTCAACTGCTCTTTACTGTAGTCACTAAAGAGATCGATCTTTAAGCGTACATCTCTTTGATGAAGTAGCGCATGACTTGCGATCCTACTTATATCTAAAACTGCAGAGCCTGAAATGCCGTAGTTTGTAAAAAGTATATCACCTTGCCTGTTTATCTTTAGCTCTTTATCTATGAAAACCTCTATATCTCCTTGGATTTTTACTCCGCTTATATTTTTAAGATTTTCACTGCAAACAAGCTGTACTAGTGATGGATGAACCGGCTTAATCGTATGATTAAAATTCATTGCCAATTCATATCCACTATCACAACCTCCAACCGTAGGCATTGCAGGTCCACCTGTGCAGATGAGGATTTTTTCAGCTTTTTGAGATCTGCCTTTTGTTTGAGGGGAGAAACCATCTTCTGTTTTTATGATATTTTCTATTTTCGTTTCTAATAAAAACTCGACGCCAAGCCTTCTGCACTCATAGGCTAGCAAATCAACTACAGATGAAGATTGTAAACTTTTTGGGTATAGTCTGCCATTTTGACCCATAGTCATCTCTATTCCGAGTTCAGAAAAAAAGGCTCTACATGTAGAAGTGTTAAAGTGATTAATGGCGGGATTCACAAAAGAGGGGTTATCACCATGATAATTCCCTTTTGTAATCGTTTGATTTGTTATATTGCACCTGCCGTTTCCGGTGGCTAGTATCTTCTTGCCTATTTTATTATTCTTTTCATAGACTTTTACTTTTGCCCCGGCTCTTGCTGCTGTTATGGCAGCGACTAAACCCGAAGCTCCTGCTCCGATAATGGCTACTGTTTTAGACACATTCCACTCTCATCAACTATTATAATCTTCTTTTCAAGTAGAGTAGTTAATGCTCTTTTGTAATTTTTTTTACTCAATCCAAATCTATCTTTTATGTCCTCAGGTGAGCTTTTATAGTTAAATTCCAATCTTCCGTCATTTTGCCTTAAAATCTTCTCTATTCTACTAGTTGCTGTGTTGGTATTTGATTTTCCTATTGGCTGCAGTGAGATATCTAGCTTTCTGTCTGCTCTTATATTTTTTACGAATGCACTCTTTTTTTGCCCAACCCAAATATCCTCGAAAATCTCATTATGATAAATCATAGCTTCATAAAGATTATCCACTATGACTTTAAAACCCAGTGGTGTCTTCTCTCTTATGATGATATCTACTCTTTGATTTACCTCTAGCTCTTCTATATCGTCTCTTATAAAACTCTTAAATTTATGTGCGCCAAACAGGCGATTTGTCTCTTTGTCTAAACAGACACGAAAAAGAAACTTCATGCCGACTTCAAGCCTTATTTTTTGAAATGCCTTAGGCACAAAAAGATCTTTTGGCAATCCCCAATCCACAAAAGCACCAAAAGAGGTTACAGCAACCACTTCCATGTATCCAAACTCATCAAGCATCGCTTTTGGTCTAAGTGTTGTTGAAATCAATCTATCTTCTGAATCTGTATAGATAAAAACTTTTACCTCATCACCTAAGTTCATATCGTCACTAACATAAGCATTTGGCAAAAGCACATCTTCTTCATCTTCGCTTACAAGATATGCGCCTGGGTCTGCAAATCTATCTACTTTAAGAGTATTTATCTTTCCGATTTGTATATTTTTATTCATGTGAGAATTGTATCATATTTTGCATAAGAGGGAAGTTTCCTCCCCTCATTGGTTATAATTATAATTTGGATATAAAGTTTGCTAGAGCAGAAATTTGTTCATCGTTTAATTGAACGGCTTGTCCTTTCATGATAGCTTTCATGCCGCCTCCATAAGTACCAGACCTATATCCATTTAGTGCATTTTGAATTTTTTTACTATCCCAACCTGCTATTATATTTGACTTTCCAAGAGCATGGTTTTGGGCTTTGGCACCATGACAAGATGAACATTTTGACTTAAAAAGAGAGCTGGCATCTATAGCAGACTTATTACTACTAGGAGTTACAGGAGCACCGAAACCTGCCAACAATCCAGCCGCAGTTTTTTGAGCATCATTTGTAGAGCTGTCACTTTTAGAATTTGTTCCCGAGATACTATCTAATGCTTTTGTGACTTTTTTAACAGCCTCTTTTACTTTGGGGTTACTTGTGACACTACTTGTAGCTTTAGCTATCTCTTTTACTTTCTCTTTAACTTTCACTACAGATTTTTGTATAGCTTCACTCTTCGTAACATCTTTTTTTGCCACCTTCTTAACCTCTTTTTTAACAGGCTTAGGAGCTGGTTGTTGCACTTCTACTTTTTTCTCTACTGGTTGAACCTGTTTTGTATCTTTTTTTGACTGATCTGAGCAACCAAAAAATAGAAATAAAACAAAAAATGACATCAATATCTTCATGTTTTTCCTCCCTTATAGTAGCAGTTGATTTTTAATCTCTGCTGATTTTTCATCACCACACAGTTTTGCGACAATCGATAAAGCAAACTCCATAGCAGTTGCCGGTCCTCTGGAGGTTATGACATTTTTATCACTTACTACATTTTTTTCTGCACTGTAGCCCTCTTCTCTTATGTTCGCTTCAAAAGATGGATAGCATGTGTAGGTTTCTTTTAAAACTCCAGCACTTTGCAAAGCAATAGGAGCAGCACAAATAGCACCTATATACTTATTTTGAGCATCAAAATCTTTCAAAAGCTTTTGTACAGCTTCATCTTTTTGCAAATTTGTAGCTCCAGGTAATCCACCAGGAAGCACAATCATATCAAAATCTTCACTTTTTAAATCTTTGATATGAGCTTCGCTTTGAACTTTTACGCCGTGAGCACCAACCACCTGTTTCTTATCTAAACCTGCTATAACTACACCTATATCTGCTCTTCTTAAAATATCTACTATAGTTAAAGCCTCAATCTCTTCAAATCCAGTTGCGAAAGGAACTAATACTTTTGACACAATACACTCCTTATTTTACTTTTTCTAGATACTCACCTTTTGCCGTATCGACTCTTATCGTATCGCCTTCTAGCACATGAAAAGGTATCTGAACAACTGCTCCACTCTCTAAAGTGGCTGGTTTTTTGCCACCTTGTGAATCACCTTTGAAATTTGGTGGTGTTTCGACAATCTTCAGCTCTACGACTGCAGGAGCGTCCACGCCTATCGGGTTTCCATTATGAAAAAGCATATCTACATTCATGCCATCTATGATCCAATTTGCCGCATCTCCTACTTGGTCTCTTGTTAATCCAATTTGATCATAGGTAACATTATCCATAAATTGCATCAATTCACCATCATCATAAAGATACTGCATCGTTTTATCTTCCAAATCTGGTGCCTCACACTTATCTCCTGCATGAAATGTCTTCTCAATAACTTTTCCATTTGCATAAGATTTCATCTTAACTCTAACAAAAGCCGCGCCTTTGCCTGGTTTCACATGTTGGTACTCTACAATTTTATATGGAACTCCATTTAACTCTATCTTTAAACCTTTTTTTAAATCACCCATTGAATATGTTGCCATCGTCTCTCCTAGATATTATTTTATATCATTATAACAAAAATATATTGAATTTAGGGAATAAGTACCTAATCAAAAGACAATAGCACTATTTTCCAAAAACTAGAGATCCATAAAATAAGGGAAAAACAGCCACATTAAGATTGAAGATGTTACAAGTGTAGCAACCATGGCTGGAGTTCCTTTTCTAAACCACAAGCCTGGTGTTATCGCCAAAGAGGGATCATTTTTTTCTTTAGCAAGTCTCTCTGAAATAGTTACGATATATACATTTGCTGTTGAGCCAAGGTGTGTTCCATTGCCACCCATACCAACGCCTATAGCCAATGCCCACCATAAAGGGGTAACATTTACTCCTTGTGATTCTAGCCCTAAGATTATCGGAACCATCGCGGCGGTAAAAGGTATATTGTCAATCATGGCAGACATTATGGCTGACAACCAAAGAAGCAGTATCGTAGAACCCAATAAATTACTTTTGACAAAAGGCTCTATAAAACTTCCTAGATATGATAGAAAATGTGTATGCTCTACTCCACCAACAATAACAAAAAGAGCTATAAAAAATGCAAGTAGTGTTATCTCTATCTTTCCAAATGCTGCGTCCATATCGGTTTTTTTAGCAAAAAACAGGATGATAACCAGACCAATTGTTGCCACCATCCATGCATCCCAACCAAGAGAATGATGAAATATAAAAAGCACTAACATAATAAACATTGAAGTCAAAGAGACATTCCATGTGTGTTTATCTTTAATTTTTGCAATATTTGAAAAATCAGATATATAAGGCTTGACTGACAACTCTTTCTTAAATGCAAATTTAAGAGTTAAAATAGTAGCAACCACTGCGACAACTACTAAACCAAACATATGCAAGAAAAAACTGTTAAAAGTAATACCTGCAGCTGAGCCTATCATTATATTTGGTG
Source organism: Campylobacteraceae bacterium (assembly GCA_026988975.1). Classification (GTDB taxonomy): domain Bacteria; phylum Campylobacterota; class Campylobacteria; order Campylobacterales; family Sulfurospirillaceae; genus JAADIZ01. The sequence continues at coordinate 12,836 of JALSKH010000221.1, read as the reverse complement.
GATCACCAATCAGTGAAGCCACACCACCCGTATCTGAAAGCAATGCTGCTGTAAGAAGATAGGGTATAGGATTGACTTTCAAGGTTGAGCATATCAAAATAATTAACGGTCCAAATATAACAACAGTTGTGACATTATCAAGCATAAAAGATATACCCGCAACTGCAGAACCTAGTAAAATCATCAACAGAAAAAGCCTTCCCTTGCTAAAATCAGCAATCTTAAATGCGAGTACTTCAAAACCCCCTGTCGGTATCATGATAGATACAACAGTCATCATAGCACCCAATAAAAAAACTACATTCCAGTCAATAGCCTCCAATGCCTCTTTTGGTGAATAAAATCCATATATCTGACCACATATGATCATTGCCATCGCACCTAGCATCGCAAACTTTGTACGATGAAAATGGTGTAAACCTTCTGTAAAGATACCAACAAAAGTCAGTATCATAATAATAGCTGAAAAAACCATTGGTTGATTCAGCTCATAAGTATAATGCATATCTTCCTCTTTTTATATTTTTTGCTAGAACTACATGTAGAATAAAGCTAATTGGAATTGTATATCTTTACTTATAATTATTATATGAATAACTTATATTAGTAGCATAAATTATTAATATTTAAGTTTATTTATATACATTTTTCCGTATATTTTATATATTTTATTGTTTTATAAAATGTTTAAAATGTATTAACATACATTTTAAAATATTTTTCATACAGTATATTTCTAACTTTATGCATTTTTAGTTATTATTAATGTAGTTTTAGTTATAATTTATAAGTTTTTTTGAAAAAAAGGGTGGGTATGATAAACTTGACTGTTAGCGAAAAAAATGATTTAATTGAAGTATATGATTGTTTATTTGATAAAAATAGTTTTAAAAAGAGATTTTTGAATTTTGTTAGAAAGTTCTACAGGGGTTTTTCACCCCTGTAATTGTTGGTTTATTCTACTTCTTTGATTGCTTTGCTATTATCCATAAGTACAGGAATAAATATCAAAGATACCGCGACTGCTGCGACTGTTCCGCCTATCAATGCAACACCCAATCCACCGAAAATCGGATCACTCGCTAGAAGGGCAGATCCTAGTATGATTGCGATAGCTGTCAGCATGATTGGCTTGGCTCTTGTTGCGGTTGCTATGGCTATAGCTCTTCTTTTTTCTATCTTTTTATCCTCTATTAGAGATTTTGCAAAGTCTATAAGTAGAAGAGAGTTTCTTGAGCTGATACCCATAAGGGCGATAAAGCCTATTAGGCTAGTTGCCGTTAGAAAAAATGTATCTGTTGTCACCAAATCTGCAACCCAGTGTCCTACGATCACGCCTATTATAGAGAGAAAACTTCCTGACATGATGATAGAACTTAAAGCATAACTTTTATAGTAGATAACCATTAGTATATATATAAGCAAAAGTGCCGCTATAAAAGCGATACCCAAATCTCTAAATGTATCTAGCGTTACCTTCATCTCTCCATCCCAAACAAGATGATAAATTTTACCCGTTTTTTTATCCTGAAGTGTCAAATCAAACATATGAGTAAAATTCTTCACGCTCTCTTTTGTGATAGTAAAATCTTTTGAAAACTCTTTTATAATCATATCTCTAGCATCCAAAAGAGGATAGACTTGTGAAACCTCATCTGTTTCGGCTGTAACATTTATATATCTTTTTAGATCCTTGTGCATTATAGTCGGCTCATTTTTCGCCTCCTTAATATCCACAACTTCACTAAGTGGAACCATCAAGCCTTTTTTGTTCATCAGCTCAAAAGATGATAGTTTCTGTTTTACACTCTGTATAGAACCTTTTTTAAACCTTCCACTCTTATCATCAAGCCTTAAAAATATCTTTATCTGAGACGGGTAATCTTCACTGTTTTTTACACCCACGCCCATACCTTCAAAGGCTAGATATAGTATCTTTTGAACCTGTTCTACTGAGAGACCGCTCTTTTGAATCTTATCGACATTTGGTAAGATGTTGTATTTAGTAAAAATATCATCATCCATAATATCAACATCAACTAAGCCATCAGTCTTCTTAAATATATCAGCGACTCTTCTAGATATCTCTCTGTCTTTACTTAAATTTTCTCCATAAACTTCCATAACGATAGAAGCTAGTGTCGGCGGACCTGCTGGTTGTTCAACCATCTTGATAACTGTCCCTTTTTTCAGTTTTTCACACTCTTTTTTGATGATTGGTCTAAGTCTGTGAACCATAGTGTAACTTCTCTCTTGCCTTTCGTGTTTGTCTGTTAGATTTACAACAACTTCGGCTACATTCTCACTGTTTTTAAAACCGCTGCCTTTTACCAATCCTGCATAATCAAGCGGTGAGCCCTCCCCTAAAAAACTCTCAAGATTTAAAACCTCTTTCTCTTTCTTTAAGATATCTACAACACAACTATTTACCTTTTTTGTCTCTTCTATGGAGCTTCCTGTTGGTAAATCTATGTAGATACTATATGTATTTGCACTTTTGCCAGGTAGCATCTTTGCTAAAACAACTTTTGTTGGAAGCATCATAACTGAAGCGCCCAAAGCAACAAGGGTCAAAATGATCACTAAAAACTTTAAAAATCTACTGCTTATGATTCGATAGATAAATCTCTCATATAGTTTCATTTTTCACCTCCATTTTCTGCGCATATCTCTTTTGTATTTTTATCACTCTCTTTTTGAAAATGGTGATGGTGATGGTGTAGTTTTGGCTTTTTGAGCATTTTTCGAGACAAATAAGGTGTAAATATATAAGCTATAAAGAGCGATGCGATCAATGCTACTGGAACATTTTGAGGAATTGGCTTCATAAATTCTCCCATCATACCGCCAACAAATGCCATAGGAACCATCGTCAGTATAATTGCAAGAGTTGCTATATTTGTTGGAGCTCCTATCTCATCTGTTGCTTCAACTAAAAGCTCATCCATATCTTTATCTACTGCATTATGATCATGGAGATGTCTGTGAATATTTTCTATAACGATAATAGCCGCATCAACCAAGAGTCCCAATGACAATAAAAATGCAAAAAGAGTGATTCTATTGATAGTCTGTCCTGTAGCATAAGCTATAAAAAGAGTGATTGCCAAGATGGCTGGTACTGTAAAAGTAACTATAATAGCCTCTTTCCATCCTAGGAAAAACACAAGCATTATCGCTATGATTCCGATAGTAACTAAAAGGTGCTGCACCAGCTCATTTACAGCGTCATCTGCTCTTTTTCCGTAGTTTCTAGTTAGCACATATCCAATGCCAGCTTTTTCCAAAGCTGGTTGCAACTCTTTCATCTTTTTCAAAACACCATTGGCAACAAAAACTGCATTTGTCCCTTTTAGTTTTGCAACACTAAGTGTGTATTGGTCTCTATCTTGTTTCGAGCCTTTTAACCAGATTTTAGCGCCTTTAAAATTTTGTATATCATATGAATCAGTAACGGTTGCTATATCTTTTATATATATAGGAGAATTCATATAGTTAGCAACCATGATATTTTTAACATCTTTTATACTCTCTATGACATTTGGCACGCCAAAAATAACAATTTTTCCATTTTTTGTTCTGTTTTTTACCTCGGGAACCTCTTTTGCAATCGAAGATACAGATTTCATGAGCTGCCCCATAGAAAGATGATAACCTTTGAGTTTATTTAAATCAACTAAGATATTAAATTGCCTCTTGTGAGCACCCTTTAGCTCAGTCTTAGATACATCATCTATCGAGTTAAATTTATACTGTATATCTTTTACAATTTTATATAGTTTTGCATCTGAGAGATTTTTATCTTTTTTGTAAAATGCAAAAGTCAAGATAGGTATATCAATGTCAATATCAAATGGTTTGACTATTGGATTCATCGCATTTTTTGGCAACTTGTCAAGATTTTGCATAACTTTATCGTACATCTTTATGTTTGATGTTTGTCTGTTTTGACCTATGTAGTACTGTATATTTACAATTCCAACATTATGCATGGCCGTGCCGTAAATATGCTCCACGCCAGAAATCTCTCGTATCCTTTGCTCTAGTGGTTTTACGATAACATTCTCTATCTCTTTTGGTGTTGCACCGGGGAGTGGTACTATGATGGCACCCCCACTGATGGATATCTGTGGATCCTCTTCACGAGGCATAACTTCCAATGAAAGATAGCCAACAGCCAATATAAAGATAGCCAAAAGAGCAGTCAGGGGATTATGCAAAAATGATTTGGCTAATTTACCAGCATAATCTTTTGGTATATAATTTTTACTCATTTCTACCCCTAATTTATAGTTATTTCAGAGTACATTCCAGGTATGATAGTCATATTTGGACTCTTCTTAAATGAGATTTTAACCTTAAATTTATGTGTCATTGGATTTGCAGCAGGTATAATTGAAGCTATCTTTCCAACTGTTTTAAAATCTATCGAAGGAATATTTACACTAACTTTTTTGCCAATTTTAATATTTTTTAAATTACTCTCACTAATCTGAACAAGAATCTTTAGATCACTCAAAGATGTCAATATAAGTGCTGGCATTCCGGGAATTGCAATTTGCCCTACTTTTATATTTTTTTGGATGATAACACCATCATTTGGAGCTTTCAATTTTAGATAATCATACTGGTGCATCACCTCTTTTAGTTTAGCTTGTGCCTGCTCTAGCTGTTTTTTGGAGATATTTACCATATCTTTGGTATTTTTCTCCATCAACTGCATATTTTCCAATTCATATTTTGATACATAACCTTTTTTATAGAGTCTTTTATATCTTTCATAATTCATATGGACATTATTGTACATATTTTGGTTCATCTGTATAGCCAATCTAGCTTGCGAAATAACAAGTTCAACTTGGGATTTTGCTAAATCAATCTCTTTTGAATCAATCACATAAAGCAACTTGCCTTTTTTGACAAAATCACCCTCACTCACATATACATTTTGCACAAATCCCATAAATCTACTACCTATCATCTTTGTATCATCACTCATAACTGTACCGGAAAGTTTCATCTCCGCTGAAAATAGAGCTGATGCCAAAAGGGCTATCAATAATATTTTTTTCATTTTAGTTATCCTCCAATAAACTTTCTAATTCAAACACTTTTTGATTTCTAATAGTTTTTACCTTTAGAAGCTCCAATAGAGCTTTTAACTCTTCAGAGTGTTTTATAAGCACATCACTTATCTTTTCTAAACCCTCTTTATATTTGCCTTCAAACTGTTCATATACTTTTTTTGTAAAATTAAACTCTTCATTTTTGGCTTCGATATCGTAATCTTTGCTTTTGACTTCAGTGATAATCTGTTTGATTTTAAGAGCCAAACCTCTCTTTGCAAGTATGAGTTTTTGCCCCATTTGAAGTTTTTCTACTATAGCTTGTTGATACTGTGCACCTTTTTTGCCACCATCAAACAGGTTCCACTTTAATTGAGCACCGATAGTATAGCTGTCATGCTTAAAAAAATCATTAAAAGGCTTGTCATCAGCTGTCGAATACTCACCAAACGCTCCAATCATAGGGTAAAAGGCACTCTTTTTGAGTTTTATATTCTCTTTTGTCAGTTTAAATCCAAGCTCAGCCTTTTTCAAATCTATTGCCCTTTTGACTAACTCACTAGGTTTACTATTTGGCAATGGCGCTAACTCATCTACATGATTTATAGAATTTACATGTACACCTATCAAAAATTCGAGATACTGATAGGCTAATTTGCGGTTTAATTTTGCTTGATTTAGATAACTAAGAACACTGGCTTTTTTGGCTTTTACTTCAAAAATATCTGTATCTTTTGCGTACCCTTCAGCCTTGAAAGCTTTGATGATATTTTCGAGTTTGTCAATATTTGATTTTAAAACTTTTAAATGCTTGATATAGTTTTCGACCAGCGTTATATCATAAAAAGTCTTTTTAGTTTGATATACCTCTTCATTGACCACTTTTTTAGTATCAAGAGTTGATAATTTTTCCATATCTTTCATTATTTTTTTGTACTGGGTCAATTTGTAACCAGTAAAGAGTGGAATTTGATATGTAATTTTATTTTGAAAGTGATTTCTGGCTTTTGGGTAGTTTAAATCATCAGGTGATGTATCTAAAAGTTGATTTGCCATATTTGGATCTGACATAATAGTTGAAAATGTTGCGAAGTTGCCACCAGAAAGTTGCAACGCTTGCCCAACACCTCCAAGAAAATCTTTAAAACCAAAATCTCTAAAAGTGGCTTCTCTGCTTTGAAGTTTAAAACCAAATACATTCCCGGCATCATTGCTTCTTAGTGCATTGAGTGTATAATCCAAATTTCCATAATCATAACTCTTTGCAATTTGTGTCTTAAATTTTGCTATTTTTTCGCTAAATTTTGCTATTTTTATGCTATTACTGTTCTCTTTAAGTAGTTTTATCGCTTTGTTCAGTGAGAGATTGTCATAGTTAGCATAAAGCGAAAGAAATAGAAAAGATATGATATATATAATTCGCATCTGTTTTTCCTTATTAAAATATAGGAAGATATTATATCAAACATCACTTAATATACTATTAAAAGGGGTTTTAAAGATGGATAAATGGGGTTATCATCACAGGAAAAATTTCTTATGATTATCTGTTTTTTACAAAATAAAAATTGTTTTTGCATGCACTTTTTAAGTGCATGCAAAATAGATTAGTGGTGTGATTTTAGAATTAAAACTGTCATTTTTATATTTATAACAATAAATCTAAAAAATTGCCAAATAACACAGTTTCTTCTAAATTTTGTAAAAGCTGATGGAACTGGTGTATAAGCATTTTGACTATATGGTTTTATTTTCATTTTATTTCTCCTTTTTAGAGGCAAAGCCTCTCAAAAATTCCTCTCACTAAAGCTTCGCCTTTGGCGAGAGTGTTTACATTTTAACTAAAAGCCTCTCAAAAATTCCTCTTGACTATTGCTTCGCCTTTGGCGAGAGTGTTTACATTTTAACTAAAAACTCCCTTAAGAATTTATACTTTTTAGAACTTACTATTCTGGAATAATTGTCCAAAATGGTTTTAGTTTTGCTTTCCATAAGAATGCGAAATGCAAAAAGTGTTTAACCCAGTGACCTGCAAGTCCTATTTCACCAAATGTTCCATTTAGATCTCTTCCATACTCATACTTTTTATAATTTGGAATAACAGGATACATAGTCATGGCAACCGCACTTCCACTAAATATGCCTTTCCCTGCACTCGCAACACAAGCTGCACCCATTTCACTCATATTTGCCGTATGAGTTGGCTCAGTTGCATTACTTAGAATGATGTCTTTTAAACTTTGCGCTACTGCTTTTCCCATCATAGCACTTGGCATTCCTGTTCTTGGAGGCGTAGGATTTATAGGAGTTCCATTTGGGCTTTTCATAGGCTTGGAAATCAAATGTGGAGGTGCAAAAGCAATTCCAACAGCATACATGTTTTTATAAGTTGGGTTCTGTAAAGTACTTGGCCAATCTGCTGCATCCCACTCCTCAAAAGGCTTAGCCCCTTTAGAGTAATCTGCATCAACAAACATAAAGCCACCAGGATTAAATATCTTAGAAGTTATATCTTCTCCAGCTTTATCATAAGCCTTGATACCAGCACCTGCAAATGGAGGAATTAACATAGAAAAATCATACTCTTCTTCATGCTTTGAGCCATCTAAAGTTTCATAATGAACTCTATCTTTTTCTACCTTGTTTACATGTGCTCTTTTAATCCATTTTACATTTCTTTCGGTATATAAAGATTCAGCAAAAACTTTACCACTTGTTACATAACCACCTAGTTTAATGTGCATACCACCAACACCAAAATCACCTAGTTCATACTCATTTGATATATATGTGATAGTAGCTTTGTCTCTAACACCCTCTTCTCTTAGCTTATGGTCCACATTAAAGGTGTATTCAAAAGCAGCACCTTGACATGTACACATTCCATGCCCTGTTCCTATGAGAATCTTCTTCTCTTCTCCTGCTTTCATCTGTGCTATCAATTCATCTAGTTTTTCATTTGCATGAACTGCGTGATCAGCTGTACAAACCGAAACAGTATGTCCTGCATCAGGTCCCAAACCCTCTGTTGCACCAAAGTTTAATTTTGGTCCTGTAGCATTTACTAAGTAATCATATGTTAATTTTTCGCTATTTCCCTCTTTGCCCTGACCAGTATATTCGATAGTAACAAACTGTTTAGACTCATCACTACTACCTTCTGGGTGAATCGATATAGCCTTCGCCTGTCTATAATCAACTCCAGCTTTTTCATAAACAGGAGCAAGCTCAAATATAACCTCTTCTTTACTCATTCCACCAACACCAACCCAAATGTTTGATGGAATCCAATTCCATTTTGCATTTGGTGTTACCACTACTACTTCATGATCTCTCCCTAGCCATTTAGCCAGAAATGTAGCAGCTGTATGACCAGATACTCCACCGCCCAAAATTACAACTCTTGCCATATTTTAATCTCCTTTACAATATAGAGTAATTAAGATAATTTATCTCAATTTCTTAAGTTTTTATATTATATCATATTATAGTTTTAAATTTAAGCATAAAGAGACAAATATCACATTTTTTTATAAAAAAATTCAAAAATAGCAACAGTAATATATAAAATTATCTAATAATAGAGGAAGAAGATAATAAGTAATTATAGCTAAATTAATAATTACTTATTATCATATAATTTAGTTGGTTAGTTTATAAAACTGCATATTGTGCCCAAAGACAGGCATCTAAGGAATTTAGTTCTTTCAATATCTTTTTATCTATAGCTTCGTCAACCAAAATAACTGCCATAGCAACTCCATCTTTACCTCTTCCAAGCCTAAAATCTGATATATTGATACCATTTTTGGACATTAGCGTTGCAATGCTTGCTATTACACCTGGAACATCTCTATTTTTAAACACAATCATCTTTCCTTTTGGTTTGAAATCAAAACCAAAACCATTTATGTTTACTATTCTTTGCTCTATATCTTCAAATACTGTTCCTCTTATAGTAGTAACTCCCTTTGAAGTTGTCAGTGAGATTGTAACTTTGTTATGGTAGTTTGAAGATATTGGAATTTCCTCAAATGAGACTTCTATTCCCTTATCTTGAGCAACAAAACTTGCATTTACATAGTTAATATTATCTCCAACTGACTCTTTGAGGGCACCAACCACACTAAATGTTAAAAGAGATTTTCCATAACTACTAATGTCTCCCTCAACTTTGACTCTGATTGATTTAATTTGTGCTTTGTTAATTTGGGCTGCAAAATATGACATTTTTTGAGTAAGCTCAAGATAAGGCATAATTTTCTCTGGTAAATCTTCAGCTTTTATAGGAAGATTCAGTGCATTTGGATAACTAATTCCTCTAGCAGCCAAAAGTGCACTCTCTGCTGCTTGTAGTGCTATCTTTTCTTGCGATTCATGGGTGTTTGCTCCCAAATGAGGAGTTACGCAAATATTTTCTAACTCAAGTAATGGATGATCTGTAGCAGGCTCATAAGAAAAAACATCTATGCCAGCAAAGGCTATTTTACCACTCTTTATCCCTTCATAAAGCGCATCTTCATTAAAAAGGCTTCCTCTAGCACAATTTATAAGTCTAACGCCCTCTTTCATCTTTTTGATTTCATCAAAAGAGATAATATTTGTAGTTTCACTATTTTTTGGAGTATGAATAGTGATGAAATCACAAGCAAGTATATCATCAAAATTTTGAGTATAAACAGCCCCTATATCAGTAGCTTTTGAAGGTTCGATGTATGGGTCATAAACAACAATATCCATATCAAATGACTTTGCTCTTATACCAACTCTACTACCGATATTTCCAAACCCTATGATTCCTAGTTTTTTACCACTTAATTCTATACCATACCACTTTTCTCTTTTCCACTCTCTATCTAACTTGAGATTATTGTTTGCATTTACAAAACTTCTTGCACAACTTAGCATATGAGCCATAGTCATCTCTACAGCCGCTATTGTATTTGCTGTTGGTACATTCATGGCTATTATACCTCTTTTGCTACAACCATCCAAATCAACATTATCAACACCAACTCCAGCTCTTACTATTGCTTTAAGATTTGTTGCTTTTTCTAGAAATTTTTCTGTTATAGCAGTTGGACTTCTAGTTATAACCACATCGGCATCTACAACTAAATCTAAAAGCTCATCTTTTGGAATACCTACGCCATTTACAACTTCAATATCACTCTCTTTCTCTAAATATTCAAAACCTTTTTGATGTATAGCATCACATATTACAATCTTTACACTCATTTCCATACCTCTGTTATTTTTGAACTTATATCATATCTCATCAATTTTCTTCCTATCTCTTTTAATCTCTTGTTATTGTTACTTCCCATATATATACTCTGAGTTTTACCTTGCTTTGAAATTATAAATGGTATTTTAAAATCTTGTAGAGTCTGCATGACGCAAAACAGTGAATATCTGTCTATATTTTGTATCTCTAGTCTGTAAGATTTTGTTTTAGGTGGTATATACTTTTGTAAATCTATATGCATAAAGAGTTCATTTACGGGATACTGATAGTTACTATTTTTATTTTTAACCAAACTCTCAATCCAGCTTTTACTTAAACTCTGCTTCTTCTGTTTTTTATCTAGTGGAGAAAGATACTCCTTGTCTTTAACGATTTCTTGATCGCTATAATTGAAAAAATTATATAAAATTCCAATTAAACCAAACAATAAAACCGCAAAAAGAGCAATGAGTATCTTTTTTTGCATTGTAGTTACTACTTGAGCTGATCTTTTAAGATATCCCCTAGAGTCATCTTGTCTTCCTTATTTATCTCTTTTAAAGCTTCCCTCTCTTTTAGCTTAGATAAACTTCTTACAGATAACCTGATTCTATTTTTCTTATCATCAATAAATGCTATTGCAGCCTCTATCTCTTCACCGACTTTTAGCTCTTCTTCACTTGTTGGTCCCAAATCTTCTTTTCTAATTAGTGCGTCCACACCATCTTCTAACTCAACAAAAACACCGAAATCTTTGATATCTCTTATCTTTCCCGTCACTATATCGCCATTACCATGTGTTTTTGCATATTTTTGAATTGGGCTATCTTCCAATGCTTTTTTGCTAAGAGAAATCTTCTCATTAATATCATCTATCTTGACTATTTTAACCTCTACCTCATCATCGCTTTTAAACACATCTTTACATCTGTTGTTTCTATCCCAAGAAGCATCTTCATTATGAAGCAAACCTTCTACGCCATCGATCTTGATAAATGCACCAAAATTTGTTATAGTAGTAACTTTACCAGTGACAACATCGCCAGTGTTATACTTTTTCAAAAATTCATCAAATGGTTTTGGAAGTACATTTTTTAGTGAAACTCTTAGTCTTCTCTCATTTGCATCAATCTCTATAACTTCAACATCAATCTCTTCACCCTCTTTGAGATAATCTTTTGGATGTTTGATATTTTTATCCCAAGATACTTCAGAAATATGTAAAAATCCCTCTATATCGTTTCCTAAATCAACAAATACACCATAAGGTTCTATATTGCTAACAGTTACAGATATAGTATCACCTGTCTCTAATTCGCCCTTTATCTCATCCCATGGATCTGGCATAGCAGCTTTTATAGAGAGTGAAAGATGTCTCTTCTCTTTATCGTATTTAATAGCTTTTACAGGTACAACTTCCCCTTCACTATATAGTGAGTTAGGGTTTACAGGTCCTTTATAGCTGATTTCACTATAATGAACCAATCCATCAACTCCACCAACATCTACAAACATACCATATGTTGTTATTTTTTTGATAACACCCTCAACAATCTCATCTTTTTCTATCAATTCTTGAACTATCTCTTTTCTTTTTCTTCTCTCATCATCTAAGTATTTCTTTCTTGAAACAATTATAGATTCACTTCCGGCATCTATCTTGATGATTTTAACTTTTATAGTTTTTCCCATAAGTGAATTAGTGTCTTTTACGGCAGCTTGTGATCTTGGTAAGAAAAATTCTATACCGTCACTATTTTCAACGATAAAGCCACCTCTATTTTTATTAACAACTTTTACATCAATTATATTCTCTTCATCCTCTTTAAAAGATGATATAAACTCTTTAATTCTTCCTTTTTTAATGGCTTTTTTATGAGAAACGATAGGTCGTTCATTTCTAAAACCAGATATCACAACGGCAATTGTATCACCAACTTTACATGTAATATTTCCATCTTTGTCGGTCACCTCAGAACTATATAGTCGTCCCTCTGATTTTTTACCAACATCAACCAATATAACATCATCCTTGATCTCTACAACAACACCATCTATTAGTGCATCTTTCTCTGTATCTTTAAAAGACTCTTCTAACATAGTCGCAAAATCCATCTCCTCTTGTTCATTTGCGCCTTGTGATTGAACTGTTTCGTTCGCCTCATTCACCATTTCTTTCCCTTATTTTAAATTTTTCGATTTGAAGTTTGATATTATACTTAAATTTTCTTTATTTTTCCAATAACTTTTTCAATTATCCAATCAGGTGTCGATGCACCAGCGGTTACGCCGCATATTTTTTTATCCCTAAACCATTCACTCTCAAGTTCATTTTCACTCTCAATTAGATAACTATCGCTACAAAACTCTTTTGCGATACTATGTAATTGTTTTGTATTTGATGAATTTTTACCACCAATTACAATCATCACATCAGATTTTTTCGCAAGCTCTTTGGCGGCATCTTGGTTGTCAAATGTTGCATTGCAAATTGTATTAAAAACCCTTACCTCTTTGTAGTTTTTAATCAAATAATTTGTAAT
>JALSKH010000220.1 GCA_026988975.1 Campylobacteraceae bacterium | reverse complement strand
TTCCATCTATAAATATTGCCATTAGTGGAAGTATAAAAAAGATAGAAAAAAGAGCTATAAAAAATCTCTGCAAGAGTTTTACTCCAAGAGGCTCTCCCCATGGGATCTGAGTGGATCTTGTCTTGATGCTTGAGATTCCGCTTTTTAGAGTTGATGAGAAGATGACTAGGACGATAGAGATGCTAAGCTGGATAAAAGCCAATTCTAACGCCATGGATATATCAAAATCCAACTTAACAGCCTCATAGATAGCAACTTCGAGTGTGTTATAGCTAGGGTTTCCACCTAAAATCAAAACAATGGCAAATGATGTAAAGCAGAGTAAAAAAATAGTAACAGATATACTAAAAAGTGTAGTTTTTATAGCAGGAAACTCAATGAGTCTAAACCTTTGCAATACAGAAAAGCCAAGACTTTTGGAGAGCTTATATCTCTCTTTGGGGATGGACTCAAAACTATGAAGAAGTCCTCTAGCCGCAAAAGAGGCATTTAGGTAGGTATGAGCTATGAGTATGCCACTTAATCCATATAAAAACCCCTCAAATGTGTGTCCAAAAAGATAGATACTGAAGTGATTAAGCCAGCCATTTCTGCCTAAAATTGTGATTAAGCCAAAAACCACGATGATAGTTGGAAGTACTAAAGAAGAAGAGAAAAGGGCAACAAGAAAAGAGCGTCCAAAAAAGCGCGATTGGTGTGCTAAACTCCAAGCTAAAAGAGTGCCAAAAAATATCGACAAAACAGTGGAGAGAGTTGCTTGTAAAACAGTAAATTTTAAAAGCGAGATTACCCTTGGACTAAGTGCGCCAAATATAGAGTGATTTGCCCCACTAGCACCATATAGAGAGTAGAAGATAAAACCAGCAAGCCCAAGCAGAAAAAAGCAGATAAAAAGCCCGGGAATTAGCGAGCTTTTAAATCTGCCGTACTCTTTTAGCATCTACTTTGCAAGTGCTTTTAGCCACTCGTTTATGTATGCTTTTCTATGTTTTTCAACAGTTTTACCATCTATTAAA
>JALSKH010000219.1 GCA_026988975.1 Campylobacteraceae bacterium | reverse complement strand
CGGTTGGAAAACACCTTATGAAGTGTTTTATGGTCTTAAAACAGCAGCCTAAGAAAATATAGGATATTATTTTGAACTTAGGGGTTGCATTTCAGATTTAAATTTTGGATTATAAGCAATACAATACGAATTTTTTTCCATACTACTATTCCTTCTGCTCCAGCACTAATTGATGCACCAATGCCTAAACTTTTACCAAATTTCAGTCCACCTTGATGACTATAATATATCGAACTCCCTATAGAGTTTCCACCACTTGAGTGGTTTTTGATTATACAAACGAGATTAGCAATGAACTAATAATCGAACCCTCTGATTAACCCCACTAATCCACCTAAAACCACAATTTAGCTAAAATAAGACTATCAAGAGCGATAAATATCTAGCAAGGAAAACTCCAATGCAACTAAGTTTTTTTGACCATGCGATGCAATACCAAGGTGGTAAAAAGAGTATGAAGTTTCTAAATGAGATGAAAGAGATAATTCCCTTTGAAGCGTTAGTATCCATTCTTATTGAAGAGGGCATCTATAAACCAGAAGTAGGTAAAAAAGGTGGAAGACCACAGACCCCTGCAAAGATACTGCTAGGAGCATTGTTTTTACAAAGCTGGTACAGTTTAAGTGACCCAATGACAGAAGAGTTGATACACGATAGAATTTCTTTTAGAAATTTTTTAGATATACGCGATGAAGATACCATACCAGATGAGACAACTATCTGTAAGTTTAGATTGAAATTAATAGAGAAGAAACTGCTTTCACGTATCTTCGATGAAGTCAAAGAGATGATGATAAAAAAGAACCTCATACTCAATGAGGGTACACTGGTAGATGCTACACTCATACATAGCTCAGAACCTAAGCGTAAAAAAGATGAGAACGGCAAGACTGTTTCTAACGTTGCCTATGATAAAGAAGCTACCTATACATCTAAAAGAGGACAAAAACATCATGGGCATAAAATGCATATTGCTACAGATACCAATGGTGTCATCAAAAAAGTTATAGCTACTAC